>CAZNLC010000048.1:0-4975 GCA_964573865.1 uncultured Methanosarcinales archaeon
ACCTGTTGTTAAAGAAACAGAACACTACTTCTTCAAGCTTAGTGCTTTCTCTAAAAAACTTAAGGAGTGGTTATTAAGCAACAAGGAATTACAGAAAGAGATTGTAAATTCAATCTTAAACTGGATTGATAAGGGATTAGAGGATTGGTGCATCAGCCGTGATTCTCCATACTTTGGTTTTAAGATACCAGGAGAAAAGGATAAGTACTTTTATGTTTGGATGGACGCTCCAGTAGGTTATATAGCAAGCACTTGGAACTACTGTAAAAAACACAAGGAAGAATGCCCAAGCTGGGAGGATTATTGGAAAGACCCAAACTCAAAGATAATCCATATTATTGGAAAGGACATTATTTACTTTCACTTCTTATTCTGGCCTGCAATGTTAATGACTGCTGAATTTAATCTACCATTTAAAGAGGTTGTCCATGGTTTTGTCAACATTAATGGAGAGAAGATGTCAAAGTCAAGAGGGACTTTTATAACAGCAAGGAAATTCTTAGATTCTGGGATTAACCCGGAGTATTTGAGGTTTTATTTCGCTGCTAACTTATCAAAAAAACTCGCTGATGTTAATATTGATTTCGATGATTTCAAGAAGAAGATTAACAATGAACTGATTGCCAACATAGCAAACTTTTCTTATAGGGTTTTGAGCTTTATAAACAAAAATTTTGATTCTAGGATAACAAGGTTTGACAAGAGTAATTACAAAGAGTTGACAAACTCTGTCTTGAAACATGCTGAACAAGCAGTAGGTTATTATGAAGATTTAGAGTTTAGAAGTGCTGTTAAGGAAATACTCACTATTGGTGATTTAGGGAATGAGTTCTTTCAGAAAAATGAACCTTGGAAGTTAATAAAGAATGGAGATGACGGAGTAAAAAAAGCACATGAAATAGTGAGTTTAACAGCAAACATTGTTAAGATAATCACTATACTATTAAAACCAATAACACCAGAGTTCTCAATAGAGTTAATCAAACAAATGAATCTTGATGAAAACATAGATTTTAAGAGCGTGAACTTTGATTTGCAAGACCACAATATAAGAAAAGCAGAAATCCTGTTGAGAAAAATAGAGGATAATGACTTGAAAGGGCTTATTAAGGAGAGTAAAGGAGGGGAAAAGATGGAATCTGATTCTGAGAAAAAAGGAACAAAAGAGGAATCGAAAGCTGAGGAAGTAAATCCTAAAATACTTGATTTAAGAGTTGCTGAAATAAAAGAAGTAAAAGACCATCCTAATGCTGACAAACTGTATGTTCTGAAAATAGACCTTGGAACTGAAGAAAGACAATTATTAGCAGGTCTTAAAAAACACTACAAAATTGAAGAATTGGTTGGAAAACACATCATTGTAATAGCAAATCTAAAACCAAGGAGAATGAGGGGTTTAGAGAGTCAAGGAATGTTATTAGCTGCCGATGATAAGAAACAAAACAAGATAGTTTTGTTAGAAGCACCAAACTCAAAACCAGGGAGCATTGTCTTCTTTGATGGGATAGAACCAAAACCAAAAGAACAAGTCGTTATTGATGAATTCTTAGATTTAAAACTGAAAGTAAAGAACAACAAGGTTGTGAGTGAATTATTCCCTAACAATGAAATGAAAACAGAGTCAGAAGATATCATTGTTAATGCAAGTGATGGTTCTATTGTGAGTTGAACACAAAGTGTATGCCTTGTATAAGAGTTGTTTGAACCTTCCTCTCTTTTTTTAGTAACATTTAAAAACAAGAGCAGTTCTCTTTTTATTACTTTAATGAAAGTTTTATCAAAAATACTGAGGGTGATGTTTTATGATTAAGTTAAGAGAGCCAGAATCAAAGTTCGTTAAGGTTAGATGTCCAAAATGTAAGAATGAACAGATAGTCTTTGGTAAAGCATCCACTGTTGTTAAGTGTTTGGTTTGTGGTCGTGTTTTAGTTCAACCAAGTGGTGGAAAGGCTAAGATAAAGGCAAGAGTTTTAGAGGTGCTTGAATGAACCTGCTCTACAGGAGAGAGGGTTTCCCTGAGGAAGGAGAACTCGTGCTCTGCAAGGTTTTAAGTGTTAATCCGCACTCTTCATTCGTGAATCTTGAAGAGTACGACAAGCAGGGTCTAATACACATCTCAGAAATCAGTCCTGGAAGGATAAGGAATATTTATGAATATGTAAAACCTGGTAAAATTATAGTTTGTAAGGTTTTAAGGGTTAATAAGGAACGTGGTCACATTGACCTCTCATTAAGACGAGTAACACAACTACAGCACAGGAAAAAGATTGAGGAGATTAAAGAAGAACAAAATGCTGAGAAGATAGTAGAGTTCTTCGCTTCAAAGCAAAAAAAGGACTTTAAAAAATTGTATCACGAGATTGCAAAGCCAATACTTAAGGAATACACTTATTTGTTCGAGTGTTTCGACGATGTTGTCAAGGATAAGGTTAAACTTGAAGATTTAGGTGTTAGGAAAGAGATTGCAGAACCATTAACAGAATTGATAAAACAAAGGAGAAAACCAAAGAAGGTTTCTATAAAGGGTCTTTTGAAATTAACAAGTTACAAACCAAACGGTGTTGATGTTGTGAAGGAAGCTATAAGGAAAGGTTTGAATGTTAGTAAAAGTATAAGTATAAAGTATGCTGGTTCTGGAGCTTATTTTACAGTTATAACAGCGGATGATTACAAAGAAGCTGAGAGGGTTCTAAAGAAATTCTTAGAAGTGATAGAATCTCATATGAAGGAAACTGACGGTGAATTCTCATTTGAAAGGAAGAAGGAAAAATAAAAAAATAAAAACAAGTTGAATTTTTGAAATGAAACAAATAATGAAATGCCCAAACTGTGGAAGATACACTCTAAAAAAAGTTTGTCCAGTCTGTGGTTCTAAAACAATCTCTTCAAAACCTCCAAAGTATTCTCCAAATGATAAGTATGAGAGCTATAGGAGAAAAATGAAAGAGTTAGAGAGGAAGAGGTTCGGTTTGCTCTAAATCAATATCATAAGTTTTTACGCATCATAAATTCTCTTATAAATTCTTCCACTCGTTATAAAGATAATTTGGAAGTTTACTCTTAAGTTCAGGGCTTGTCAAACCTGTTAGTTCATGACTGTAAACAATCCACAATTCACCCTTATGGTTTGGAATTACAAGCTTAACTTTGAAATAATCAATGTTTGGCTTCTTCTCGTCTTTGTAAGTCCTGTCCTTAATATCCAACACTGCTAATTTCAACAACAATTTTTTATTAAAGCTTTTATACTCCCTATCAAACCTTTTTATTAAAGCATTCAGAGTTACACCGTGGTCAACTAAATCCTCAGCAAAAACAATAAGATCGTATTTTAAACTCTCTTCAATCGTTGGAAAGATATAATCAATTTTTAGTTCACCGCCGTTCATTCCCTCATACCTTGTTGCCTTTATATCACCCCATTGAACAATCAAATTCTGAAAATCTTCACTCTCCTCACGCTTTCTGTTTAAGATTTCTACAATACAATCTCCTATCACAGAACCACCACGCCTTATTGAGTAGACCAAAACAGAATTTATATTTTCTTGTTTTATAAACTTGAGCAGCTTAATACCAAACTCATAAGCAGCATTCCTAACAAAATTGTAATCATGATAGATCTTTCTTGGAAGCCAAATATTACGCTTCAAAGCATCATCATACTTGTAGAAAAGAGCGAAGTGTTGTTTGGAGATCTCTTCACTGTCACGCCTCAACTTCTTAACCTTATTATTAAGATACTCTTCTTCCACTAAATGAAGTTTAACAATCAATTCTTTGAGTTCCAATTTATAGTAAGAGTTGATTTTTTCATAATTAAAGTTATATGCTTCAAGAATACCCTCCAAATCATTGTGAGAATGTTCCTTTAATGTAAGATAAAAATCAACAACATTCTTCTCTTGAGGAATAACAGCCAACAAAGAACCCGGAAGTTCAGATTTTAGAACATCGACTAACAATCCAGACTTCAAATCACTACCATGTGCTGATTCCAAATCAACAAGTTCAACACCAAGATTCTTTTTAAAATAACAAACAAAATCCCTCCAATGATTCTCTCCGGGATTAAGTTTTGAAGTGTCGAAGTCAGAACTTCTTATCACAAAAACTCCATCACCAACATCATCCTTATTCAACAAACTACTGAGTCTTCCCATAACAATAAAGAAAATAACTCATTTAAAAAGATTGTTGTTTCTTGTTTAGGTTTTTAAGCATTCTTGTGTGAGTAATATTAGTAAGCGCTTTATGTTACTTTTTTAAAGTGGCAAATAAAAGCAAAAGATTTATAAATGACTATTTATTTCAACATTCAATGAGGAAGGTAAAATGCCAAAAAATTCTGATTTAGAAAGCTACTTGAAAACTCAATTTTTCGGAATGGTTTCTATTATGTCAGGTTATATTGCATTTGAGAAGTTTTTAGAGGTTGCAAATGCGAAAGCAATTGCACTACAATATCAATTGGCCAAATCACCAGAACTGACACAGGAAGTGTATGATACAGCGAAAGAATTAGGTAGAAAACTTTCCTTAGGGGATTTATACACAGGATTATTTTATGCAGGGATGGCTGGTATATCTTTTGCAATAATGATTTATGAAGCTTATAGAAAAAAAGATCATAAAAAAGAATAAACCTCTCATTCTACTATTTTTATTTTTAACGATCCGTTAAAATTTTATTAGGGAATGCAGAGCTATTTCATTACTATAACTTTATATCCATAATTTCGTATCTTTCTTTTCCAACTATTTAACAGGACCTCTATGACTATTCTTATTTATGTTCCCTTCTATGCATAATCTTACCAACAATTTAAATATTAAAAATACTTCCACCTGTTGAAGAGGTGGTTCCCTTGTCAAGAGAGGAGTTAAAAAATAATGTTGGCGGGAATGTTGATAATGAACAATCATTGTTCTGGGCTGACCAGATTGCTAAGAAGGTTGTTGAGAGGAAGAAGTT
>CAZNLC010000049.1:0-1950 GCA_964573865.1 uncultured Methanosarcinales archaeon
TACAACTTCATTTTAAAAACAGGATTTTTAGGGGAAACACTTTGGCAGGAATTAGAACCAAAGATAAAATCAGAGGTTGAAGTTAAATCAGAATCATTGAAACTCATTGGTAGGGTTGATCAGTTGTTGTATTACAAAGACAATGTTGTTCCAGTAGAACTAAAAACAGGCAAGGCACCTGTTGATGGGGTTTGGCCTTCTCACAAAATACAGGTTGAGGCTTATGTTTTATTAGTTGGGGAAACAACAAAACTCAAGGTTAACAAAGCAGTTGTTAAGTATTTAGACACTATGCAAGAGCGAACTATTGTTGCTAATCCTTTTTTTGAGTACGAAATAAAAAAATTAGTATTAAGTATTAATGAACTCTTATCTTCAAAGAGACCTCCTAAGATTTGTGCGAATAAGAACAAGTGTAGGTATTGTGGGTTGAGAGATTTTTGTTTTGCTCACAGGGATATGTGATTGAATCATGAAAAATCCCAAAGTTTTTAAAAGGAGATTTTTTTACAAGTAATAATTGTTAAAAATGAGCAGGAGAAGAGTTAGGAAAGGCACTAAAACAACAGCACTCTCAATATTCTTAGTTATCATTTGCACGATTTTCACTTCTTTTGGTCAGCTCTTTTACAAGCTATCCTTTATCCATTCAAACAATCTTCTCATAAAGGTTATTTTTAGTCCTTACTTATACATTGGCTTATTGCTTTACTTTATAGGGGCTTTACTGCTGATAGTTGCTCTTAGAAGTGGCGAGTTATCAACACTCTACCCATTTATCGCTTTAGGTTTTATTTGGGTTTCATTATTTAGTATTTGGTTTTTAAAGGAAAACTTCACAACACTAAAGTGGATTGGTATTTTTTCAATAATGATCGGCTTAAGCTTTGTTGGTTTTGGAAGTAGGTGAGGATGATACCATGCAAAACTTGATTATAGCGTTAATCCTGGTTTTTTTAGCAACTATTCTAGGAGCCTTTGGTTCTTTGTTTTTAAAGAAAGGGGCTGTTAAAAAATTCAGTTTTGTAGGTTTACTCCACAACTATAATCTAATCCTTGGTTTTGTGTTATATGCAGGTTCAACAATACCTTTCATAGCAGCATTAAGATTTGGTGATTTATCTGTTGTTTATCCTTTTGTGTCGCTATCTTACATTTGGGTTATAATACTCTCCAAGAAGTTTTTGAATGAGAGTATAAACACTTACAAAATCTTGGGAATTTGCTTTATCGTTTTAGGAGTCGTGCTTATAGGGTTAAGTGCATAATCATACAAAGAGGTGTTTTTGTGAGGATTATCTCTTTAGGAGGTTCTTTAATAAACAAGAACAAAATCAACACAACACTACTCAGGGAATTTAGAGATTTTATTGTAAAATCAAAAGAGAAGTTTCTCATAGTTACTGGTGGCGGTTCTGTTGCCAGAAACTATCAAAAAGCACTTAGAGAGATTACAACTAAAAAATCAGTTTTTAATGAGGACTTGCTTGGAATAAAAGTCACTGAGTTAAACGCTTTGTTTTTATCAATGTTGTTGAACGCTCAAATTGTCAGCTTAAACAACTTAAAAACTAAAAGGTTGAATAAAAACTTAGGCAGAGTTTTAGTAAGCTATGGTGATAAGCCAGGTCATACAACAGACTTTGTCGCAGTTGAATTTGCTAGAATATTTGGGGAGAAAGAAGTTATTAACATGTCAAGGATAAAGTATGTTAGAAAGAATAGCATTGTTGTTAAAAAAATCACATGGAAGGATTACTTAAGCATTATCCCAAAAAAACACACTCCTGGAGTGAAAGTACCTTTTGATGTTGAAGCTTCGAAAGTTGCTATGAGAGAAAATATTGATGTGGTGTTTGTTAACTCGGTGAAATCATTGAGAAAGTATATTAGAGATGGTTGTCTTGAAGGAACAATCATTAGTAATTGTTTTTGATTTTTTGAGAAATT
>CAZNLC010000049.1:2050-4896 GCA_964573865.1 uncultured Methanosarcinales archaeon
ATTATCTTGATTTTTATTTAATTGAATTTATGCTATGCTCAAGATTCCTTGTGACATCAAAAAGGTTATGTATATCAACAACAAACCTAAACCTTCCTTCCAAGTTATCACTTTCTTATCTATGAAAAGTATCGCTATAAAAACAGAGGTTATCATAAACATCGCACTTGTTGAGTACAATGCAAGGTTGATTTTTATTGGGCTTATAAGTGCAGCAAGTCCAAGTACTAGAGTGATATTTACAACAACACTCCCAAGAATATCCCCAAAACCAATATCCTTGTGACCTCTCAACACAGACCTTGTTTCCACACTCAACTCCGGTAGAGTAGTGCCTATAGAAACGAGTGTTAAACCAACTAAAAAGGCTGGGATATTCAAGTAATAAGCAACACTAACTGCTGAAGCAACAAAGTACTTTGCACTAATAATAATTATGGGAACACTGATTAGGAATAAGAGCATGTCCTTAATAAGACGCCTGAGCGGAACATCCTTCTCTAATTTTCCAATAGAAGCCTCTTTCTTCCACAAATTCCGTATGTAAAGCAAGAACGCGAGTATCAGAATTAAAGCGTCAATTCTTGATAACATTCCATCAAAACCTAAAATTATTGGCAAGCTTACTAAAGCCATTATTTGAAACAATGTTTTTCCTATGACTTCACCTTCAATCTTAAGCTTAGTGGCAAACAAAGCCATAATGCCAAGAACAACAGTAACATCTAAAATATTAGCTCCTATCAGGTTTCCAACAACTACATTGCTAAAAGCAGAGTTGAAGGTTTTAACAGCTTCCAGTGATCCTGTTATTGCAGTTATTAATTCTGGAGTGCTTGTTCCCAAAGCCACAACAACAAATCCAATGAAGTATTCAGAAGCTCCAAGCTTTTTTGCAAATGAACTGATTGATTTTATTGCAACATCAGCTCCTAAAACTAGGAAAAAACCACTCAACAATAAAATTATAAGATTTGTTATTACAACACTCATTTTGGCTCACGCACAGTTTTTTATTTTTTACTCACTTATGCTTTAAAAACAATTCGTTGTTAATCATCTTCAAAATCTCTCCTGAAAATATGATTATAAAACCAGCTAAAATTATTCTTGTCCAATCCTCCAAACTTAATGGAACTGTTTTGAAGAAGGAACTTAATGGAGTGTATAGTACAATTAATTGTAACAATATTGAGAAGAGAATGGAGAATAGTAGGAGAGGATTGTTGAAGGGATTTGTTCTAAACACAGACCTGAACTCTGATTTGCAATTGAACACATTCATCATTTCAAAAACAACAAGTGATGTAAAGACAAGAGTTCGTGCATACTCCAAATTTTGAAGGGTTTCTTTAAAGAAGAGAAGTATTATTACTGTCATAGTAATTGCAATACCTATTATGAACACCAACTCAGGAGCGTTAAGGATTTTTTCATTCTTGTCCCTTGGTTTTCTACGCATTATTCCAGGTTCTTTAGGCTCAAATCCCAAAGCTAAAGCAGGCAACCCATCAGTTAATAGATTAATCCACAATATTTGAACAGCAGCGATTGGTAAGGGCATTCCAAACAACAAAGCTAAGAATATTATCAGAACCTCTGCAAAATTAGATGATAGCAAAAACCTGATGAATTTTTTTATATTGCTGTAGATAATTCTTCCTTCCTCCACAGCTTTGACTATTGATGAAAAACTATTGTCTAAGAGTATCATGTCAGAGGCTTCTTTTGCAACATCACTTCCAGAACCAACAGCAATTCCAATATCAGCTTCTTTCAAAGCAGGAGCATCGTTGACACCATCACCAGTCATTGCAACAATGTAGTTTTTATCCTTCAAAGCCTTAAGAATCCTGAACTTATGCTCTGGAGAAACCCTTGCATAAATTGAGAATTTCTCGACATTTTGTTTTAAATCAACACCATCAAGTTCAGAACCATTTATCACCATCCCTGAAATACCAACTTTTTTTGCAATTGCAAGAGCTGTTTCTTTGTGGTCTCCTGTTATCATAACAACCCTTATAGAGGCTGCTTTGCATTTTTCAATAGATTCTTTAACATCACTCCTTGGAGGGTCAATCATAGCTTGTAATCCGACAAACACAAGTTTCTCTAAACTTGATTTTTTGTTGTGTATTTTTTTAAACGCGAAACCTAAAACCCTTAAAGCACTAGAAGAGAATTTTCTGTTCAACTCAAGAATTTTATTCTTTGTTTTTTGGTCAAGCTTCTTAACCTTGCCATTTACTATTATTCTATTACATTTTTCTATAATAATATCTGGAGCACCCTTAACAAAAACAATATTCTCTCTTGAATTTAATTTGTGGACTGTTGCCATAAACTTCCTTTTAGAACTAAAAGGTATTTCGTAAATCCTCTTGAATTTGCTCTCAAGCTCACCCCTTGTGAAACCATACTTCGCACCACTAACTAACAAAGCAGCCTCAGTTGGACTTCCACTCACAACCTCACTCTTTGAGTAATCGAAGAAAGTGTTATTACAGAGGACACCTATTTTAAGTAACAAACCCAAATCCTTTGTTCTTTTCGAAAAACTCCCCTTCAAAGAATAACCTTCACCACTGACACTTATGATTGTGTTATCAACAAATATTTTTTTAACAGTCATCTCATTACAAGTTATTGTTCCTGTTTTGTCAGAGCAGATAACAGAGGTGCAACCAAGAGTTTCTACAGAGGATAGTTTTCGTATCAAGACATTCTTCTTAACGAATTTTCTAACACTCAATGCAAGAGTAGTTGTAACAACAGCGGGTAAACCCTCAGGAATAGCAGCGACAGCCAAAGCAATAGCAGCTATTAGTAACTCAGTAAATTCA
>CAZNLC010000050.1:0-4860 GCA_964573865.1 uncultured Methanosarcinales archaeon
AACACTTCATTAAAATAGGCAGCTATAACCCAAAGTAAAATAACTCTAAAAATCATCTACTATTAGGATATAAGGCGGATTTTATGAGAGAAGATAAATTAGCTGATTTGGTAAATGCCTTAATGGAGAAGGTTAAGCCTCCTTGCAAAAGTTGTGATGCCTTCTGTTGTAAACAACAAGCACTCAGCCAACTTTATATTGTAGTGGATAAGAGTGCTGAGAAGGAGATGAAGGAGAAAAATCCAGGTTTAATATCTTATTTAAAGTTTGAGATCGGTAAAGATGAATATGTTGTTAGGAAACCTAAGATTGACGCAAGTAACATGAACATATTCGGAGTAGATAAGGATTACACACTAAAAACAAGTAATGGAATTCTAGAAATACCAATAATGGGTGTAGAAGTAGACCCTATAGGGAAAACAGGAAAGTGTAAGGCACTAACACCTGATAACAAGTGTTCAATACACAGTTATAAACCACTACTAGGAAGATTGTTTCCCTTCATGCTTATACCAAACACAATAAGGGGAACATACAATTCTGTGTACTTCACAGGCACCTTCAATTTGTTTGTAGTACCGTGTAAGGATGTTGTTAGGAAGAGAGCTGAAGCCTTTTCAAAGAGGGATAAAGAGGATGTACTACAAATAGTAAGGGGGATATTGAGATTAGAACCATCCTATCTTGTGAGACTAACAGCTTTGTTTGATTTAAAGCAGAATCTTGCAAGGTCGTATGAAAGCACGAGGAGAAATTATGTTGAGATAATAGTATAAACCCTATAAAAACTCTCACAAAAACACTTTGACAATCTATTTTAATCTAAAATTTATTATAACCTAAAATTCCAGATTTTATCCCCAACATGATGAATATTCTTTATAACCCTCCCCTTTGTAAGGTTACCTATTTCAACACCTGAGTAGAGACTTATGCCAATACATAGTGGTTTTTTATTATTTATATCTCTGACAACAACGAATTCATCCTTCACTATTCCAGTATCAAAGTCCTTGATTCCAGGACGCATGATATCCGCTCCATTAACCACAAATCTCACAGCCCCCATGTCAACAAACACATTCTTTAGATTACAGGAGTTGAGCATTATAGCATGAAGTGATGGAACAATCTCATCGTTGTAATAGAAGAAAAGGATTTTCTTTTCAAAAACAACTCCCCTAACACTGTTAAATTCAACAGAATAGACCTCATCACCCTTTTTGAAACCCATTCCATAATCAAGAATTAACCTAGAAAGAGTCCTCAACTCTTTGTTACTCAACCTCTTAATTTTCATAATAGCAAAGAAGACAACTAAATTAATAAAGCTTTTGTCAAGAAGTTAGAAGGAATAAATCATGGCTCCTACAAAATCAGGACCTAAGTGAGTTCCAAGTATATAATCAGGACTCATAATTTTGTGAGAAACATTAAGGTTTTTCAATTCTTTGAGCAGCCCTTCAAGCTTCCCTTCCATAGTTTCATCACCATAAAGTATATTTACATACATTCTCCCCTCTTGCTCTTTTATATAATTTATCACTTCTTCTTTGAACTTACTAAGCATTCTTTTTTCACCCTTACAATTCATCAATGCCCTAAAAAGTTGCGTTTTAGGAGCATCAGAAGATACAATATTTGAGTCAGTAACAATACTTATTCCACCATCCTTCAATGTTACATAAGGATAAAATTTGAACAGTCCAAGCAAGCTTCTAAGGAATATTCCACGACCACCCCTAATAAGGTGAGAAACATCAAAAAACAGAGCTCGTATAAAGACCTCATCTGAGTAATCCTTTATCTTAATTTTCTCTCCTTTCTCAAGGAAGTCTTGCACATACCTTACAGCTGAGTAACCAACACCAAAACTCACCATCTTAGAATCAATCACAACGATATTTTCAGCAATTTTTTTATTAAAATTTTCAACACCAAGTATAGCAGAGTTATAAGTATTGCTCAACTTACTTGATATTGTTGAGACAACAATTAAATCATACAAATTATAATTTTTAAACTTAGCTTTGAAATCTTCTGGTGGAGGCAAACTTGTTCTAATACTAACATTAAATTCTTTCATAATCCTAAAGAATCTCTTCCTGGAGTCAAGCTTTAACAGTCTCTCAAGAAAACCAGGACCTGATACAAAACCCTTGTCAAACAAGAATTCTTTAGTTTTCCTATCATCTTTTAGTATGGTTTCAAGCTCACTCTCCTTTAACTCAAACTCATCTTGTTTTCCAAGCTTGAAATTTAGTGATAGATCAACCTTCTCAATATCAAACTTCAAATCTTTATCCTTGTAGTTTGATTGTAACTTTCTGACCAAATTTTCGTCAAGCTCTCCACCGGAAACAACAATTTTGATACGCATAAGAATACTGTATTGTAATACCTTTAATAAAATTTTCTATTTTTTAGTAGTTAATGAATCACCTGAACACTATAGAGGCGTAACTTACACTATTCTTATAATCACCCATCAAATCACCAGAAGTATAGTATTGTAGTAATTCAACCTTTTTTGGGTTAATAGTTCTTAATAAAGTTGCTATTGGAATCGCACCACAAATCGTAGCACCAGTCTCATAGATATAATTCAAGAAACCCTCATCATCCCTCTTCTTTATAAAATCAATAGCTCCATTATCCAAATCATAAATCCTCTTCGCCACATCAGAACTGAATGGAACATAACCAAAATTATGACCGTAGTGCGTGAAATCAGAACTTGCAATAACAACAACCTTCTTGTTGGTCTCAACAATCGTTTCCTTAATATCTAAGGCCAAAGCTTTATAATCAATATCCTGACTTAAAACAATGGGTAAGATCTTCAATTGCTCAATCTTATCCTCATTAATAAATTGCAAAAATGGGAGTTGAACCTCTATTGAATGCTCATCCAAGTGTGGTAATTCGGATTCAACTATAGAACCCTTCTTCAGCAGCTCAGCTGCAAAACCCTTATCCACCCTAACCTTACCAAAAGGTGTTAAGAAAGCTTCAGTTGTGAGAGCAGAACTACCCAAGCCTGTGTGATTTGGACCGATTATTATATACAAATCAGGGAACTCAGCCTCAGCTAATTCCTTATAAGCCCAAGCAGCACAAGCTCCAGAATAAACATAACCAGCGTGTGGGATTATAGCACCAAGAATAGAACCTTTTCTCTTACTTACAGGTAAAGCACCTGGACCCCTCTCTGATAAGAAACAATTCTTTATTTGTTCCCTAAGCAATTTTGGATCAGACTCGTAAAATGTTCCAGCAGCAACAGGTTGTCTCATCAATTTTAGTAAAAATTATCTACTATAAAAAACTTATCACAACAACTGATAATTCTGTTATTATTTTAGTGTAACAGCAAAAATTTTAATAAAGCACTTCTTGTCTATAACACTATCCTAACACAAAAAGGGGTGTTAAATTGAAGTTCAATCTCTTTAAAAAAAAGCAAGTTCTCAACAAGAAAAACATAGAAGAGGAAAAGGCGAATAGTGTAACTCCAAACATAAACAATCAATTCCCAAGTTTTCCAAAACCCCAAAACACAGCAAACCAATCACAACAAGAAAAACCAAACTATGATATATTCTCAAAAACGATAATTCCACCACCTCCACTGAAAAACAGGGAGGATTTGGAACCAAGAGAACAAAACACACAACCAACAATAAAACAGCACAATCAAACACAACAAACCATTCAAGAATCACAATTTAACACTGCATCACAACCAACACTACAACCACCACTACACCATATAGAACCTATAAGCACAACCCCTACTCCTGAACAAGTACCTCAACATGAAGTTGTTGATAAAGCTAAGGGATTGAACGCTTTAAATACAGGGCTTGAGGATTATGAAACGCAAGAAACCCCTTATAAGACAGTAGGGAAGGAGGTTTTTGTAAGTGTAACAGATTATAAAGGAATCCTCAAGGAACTTAAAAACCTGAAAACACTCTTGGACAATATAAATAGTGTAATAGATGATATAAAATCAGAGGACAAGAAGCAAGAAGAGACACTTGAGGAATGGCGTTCAGTACTTGAGGACATCGAAAGAAAAATACTCTTTGTAGATAAAATTCTTTTTGGGGAGTGATAGGATGGAAGATATAACCCTTTACACAAAAATAAGCAATTACAAGGACATACTTGACATATTCGAACTAATAAAACACAAACTTGAAGACCTCAAGATAATACTATCAAACATAGAAGAAATAAAGGAAAAAGAATCAACAATGATTGATGAGTGGCGTTCAAGCGTAAAAAGCATAAGTGAAAGGATAGAAGAAATAGATTCAAAACTGATGAGTCCAAAATGAATTCAGAATTTTTTGTCAGGATAGAAGAACCAAAAAAACTCAGAAAAAAACTCCTAGAAACATCAAGAGAAGTCGTACTATTAATACAAGACCACGAGAGTATAAAGAGAATCAAGCAGGAAAAAATAGAATTACTAAATGAAGCAGCAAAAACAATAAGTGAAATAAACATGCTAATACAAAAGATGAAAAAACTAATCCCACCATTAGAAGGCAAAAAGCCACAGCAAAAACAACAGAAGTTCTTGGAAAAAGAGGAAGTTGAGGTTGTAACACCGCAAAAAACAAAACTTTCAGAGCTTGAGAGGCTGGAACAAGAACTCAAACAAATAGAAGAGAAAATAAAAGAAATATAATTAAAACAAAAGCTCTTTCTCACAGAATTGAAAAAGTTTTTAAATACTCTAAAATTCACTTTTCATACTCTGCGGGGGTAGCAAAGTGGCCAAATGCGGTAGGCTCAAGACCTACTCCCTTAGTGGGTTCCTGGGTTCGAATCCCAGCCCCCGCA
>CAZNLC010000051.1:0-2211 GCA_964573865.1 uncultured Methanosarcinales archaeon
CCTCAAGAATCTTGAATGAAGGAGAAAACAATATAACCATAACACTAAGCTATGAAGATAAACATGCAAGAAAATATGAAGATGTGAAAGTAATAAGGGTCACGCTGGAAAAACTAAACCTCTGGCAAAAAATACTAGCAACCTTGTTCTTTTTAGAAGAGAAAATCATGGGATTGATTTAGTTAACTTAGAGTAAAATTAATACAATAAGATAAAGTTAATACAGTAAAATTTGAGTTAGAAATAAGTATATACGCCGAGGGGGGGACTTCCACGCATCCACAAGTTTTAACTTAGTTGTGGAAGTGCCATTTGAACCCCCAAGCCCGAAAGGGCAGAGGATTTTTATCCCAACATAGCTAAAAGCTGTTGGCAACCTGGTTAGCAATCCTCCGCAATACCAGGTTATGCGACCCCGGCGTAATAAAAAGGAAAAAAAGCTGGTTTTTAAAGGTTTTGTTAAAAGAACAATTTTACAAAACTCAAAATGCCCTCCTTCCAAGCTGTCCTGTGAGTTACTCCGATCTTATTCTTGTACTCTTTCCAATGTTGCTCATACCACTTATAAGAATCGATTAATGCTTGAGCAGTGCTCTTCTTAGGCTTCCAACCAAGTTTCTTTTGAATCTTAGAAACATCTACATAATGGTCAATTGCAGCTGTTTCATAAACCCAAGGATAGAGTGGGCTTAACTTCAGCATATTTAACAACCTGAGGATTGGAATAACGAGCCAAGCAGGGGTTGTTACTATGTGCTTTCCAAAACCTGCATATTTCAAAACAGCTCCGAAATCCTCTTTCATGGTTGTGAATTCTGAAGCACCAACATTAAAAGTATCATTACTAAGTTTTTTTGGTTTTGTAGAAACAAGCCAAATTGCTTCAACTAAGTCACTAACATCTAATAGTTGATACTTGTTCTTGCCATTACCTATTATAGGAATATTGTGACCTTCTCTCACCCACTCAAAGTATATTGAAAAAACTCCAAGGCGTTCTTCACCAACAAAGGTTTTTGGTCTTAGTATAGGCACACAGAGACCCTTCTTCCTGTACTCTAAACAAATATGCTCCGCTTTTATCTTACTCTCACCGTAAGGTCCCACACCAACAAGTTTTGATTCTTCAGTAACAGGATGTTTCCTTGGAATTCCATAGACAGCTGTTGATGAGATATAAACTACTCTTTCAACACCGAGCTTCAAAGCAAGTTCTAATATGAGTTTTGTTCCATAAACATTAACTGAAAAGATTTGATCTCTCTTCCAAAGCGGAAGTGCTGCAGCTGAGTGTATCACTACATCAACACCCCTCATTATCCTTTCCATCAATCTTCTGTCACGTATGTCTCCCTTGTAAAATTTAATCTTGTCTCTCAACTTTGGATAATTAAAATCAGCTATATCAACACCAACAACTCTCTGATTCTTTTCAACCAAATACTTACAAACATGGTATCCTAAAAATCCAGAAGCTCCAGTTACCAAGAATGTTCTTACTCTCTTAGACTTTTTATTCACATTGTATTTACTCCTCTCTTTCAAAACTGCTTTTTCATTACCAGCGCTCACCATTGTAACTGTTTGATTAAAAGAGTTCATATTTAAAACTATCGAAATTTTGTGAAAGCCCGCAAGTTTTGAACAAAAATATCAAAAATATATCTAATTGATACAATTTATAATTTTGTAATAAAAAGATTTATAAATTAGTATATCAAATTGATACTTAATGGATACTTTACTGCACGTGAGGGTTGGGAAAGAGTTGAAGAAACAAATAGACAAGCTTGTGGAAGCTGGCATATTCTCAAATCAAGCTGAAGTTGTTAGAGAGGCTCTTAGGGCGTTGATACTCAAGTATAATGATGAATTCTTATCACTCATAACCAAAAAGGTGAGAAAGAAAAAATGAGATTCAAAATAGCTGATAAAACAATCCTAACACTCGCTATCATCTTAATAGTTGTAAACACTTCAAACCTCTACATACTCTTAACAACAACAAAACCACGTGTTTCTGGGAGAGCGGTCTCTGGACAGATTAACCTTTGTATTGGTAAACCATCCTCAATATCATTAACTAACCCTCCTGAATGGGCAATTCTAAGCAATGTCACCATGTTGGAAGCTACAGCAACAAATCCTGACGGTCCATCTTATGTGGAGTATGTAATCTTCAGTTATGGAACATCAGCAGTTATTGATTTA
>CAZNLC010000051.1:2221-4750 GCA_964573865.1 uncultured Methanosarcinales archaeon
CAACAAAACTACGATGGAGATACATACTACAATTGTTCATTTAACACAACTCAAGTGCCTGATGGGAATTGTAATTATTTTATTATGGCGAGATGTCAAGGCCCTTGTTCACAATCAGGAACAACACATTATTACATAACAATAAATAATCATGATGAGCCACCAATATGGGATAATTTTAAGAATGAAATAACAACAAACTTCTCAGAATTCACGAGTTGGGTTCAAATACAAAATCCAGTTGTTGGAATTCCCGGAAAAGTAATTCTAAACTTTACAGGACAGACTGTCAATTTTGACAATGCAAACCTTGACTCTTACTTAATTATAGACTGGAATTACTTAAGTGTAAATATTGATGCATTGAAATGTTTGAGAAAACCAGTGGTTGTTAAATTTGAAAACATAAGTGTAGATATTCCAAAAATACTTAGAAACAATCAAAAGTGCACTTCCCCAATGTGCTCTCTGAGAGAACACACATCTAATAGTGTTAGTTTCTCAGCAATATTCTTAACTGGAATTTACAATATTACTGAAGGTGCAACTCTCAAACTTTTATTACAAGATACTTCCGACTTCAGGGAAGTTTATACAAAGGAAGAAATGACTTTCTACGCAAATCTAACAAACTCAATATCAAGAATAATAAACTTTTCAGATGTTTATTGTGAAATAAGTTTTAACACAACAGGTAATTATTCTGAATTTGAAAGAATGGATTTTAACCAAACAACACAACTCTACGAATTCAAGAAAACATTCTACACTCCAGGAGAATTTAATTGGAAAGTTCGTTGTAATGCTACAACACACTTCTACCCAATCATTGAGAACACTTCAACATTCACAATAACAAACAGACCGCCAATATTGATTAACAATATTCCAAACCAAACTTGGTTAGAAAACACGATAGTAACTGGCTTAGACTTGGATGATTACTTCATGGACCCTGACGGTGACAAACTGAATTATAGTCACAGCCCTGTTCCAAACATAAACATAGAAATATCCTCTGATAATGTGGTTACATTCACCCCTCAAAATTGGTGGTTCGGTAATAGAACAGTAATATTCTACGCTTATGATCCTTATGGTGCTTCTAACAACAGCAACACAGTCTATCTGACAGTAATTCATGTTCCAAGACCAGAAGAACAACAAAGCTCAACAGGTGGAGGAGGTGGTGGAACTTCAACATCACAATCTGCTTATTTGTGCACACCAAAATGGGAATGCACCCCATTTGGACTCTGCCTTGCAACAGGGATAAGAGTGAGAAAATGTGTTGATGTAAACAATTGTAATGATGAAAATCTTGGAAAACCAAAAGAATTTGAGTATTGCAATTACACTCCAACTTGCTTCGATTTGCTAAAAAATGATGGTGAGGAAGGAGTAGACTGCGGAGGACCATGCAAACCATGCCCATCATGTCACAACCTCATCCAAGACCAAGGAGAATTAGGAGTAGACTGCGGAGGACCATGCAAACCATGCCCATCATGCTCTAATGGAATAAAAGATTTTGGAGAGGAAGGAGTAGACTGCGGAGGACCATGCAAACCATGCTCTCACTTGGAAAAACCAACTGAGATTAAAGTAGGGATAATTCCTTGGTATTATCTGGGTGTGCTAACTATCATAACATTCTCATTGTATGTTATGCTTAAAAAACCTAGGAAACGCAAGGCTGTGTTACCAGAACTAATAAACTACGAACTAAGAACATTGCAAGATATCAACACACTAAAAAACAATCTGATTAAAGGAATTGTTGATACTGAAAAACTCTCATCATTATTTAGAGAAACAATTATGAAAACACTTAATTTAAATTTTGAGTTCACACACCAAGAACTCATTAGTGAACTTAACAAAGCATCAATTGATGATAAACTCAAGCAGAGGATACTCAAATTTTCAAGTTCAATAGAGAGTAAGAAATTCGCAAAAGAAAGGATTGAGAAGCATGAATATGAAAAAATGCTAAATGAACTTACAAAACTCACACTAATACTATACCATAAAGCAATTGAGCAAGAAATAGGGATCATAGAGGAAAAAATCAAGAGGAAGAAGACTATCAAAAATGTTAATAAACTCTTGATTAACATCAGCAGCTCACTAAATAAGAATGATTTGAAAGGTGCAGTTTCAAACTACAAAAAATTAAGAACAATCTACTCAAAACTTCCAACTGAGTTAAAGAAAAAATACTATAAAAGAATAATAAGCTTGTATGAAAGATTGAAGAAAATTAAAGAGTGAAAATGAAAAGAGCTAAATCCACAGAAGGACAAAAATTCAAAGCTTTGGCTTTTACGCTGTTGATAGTTTATTTACTAACATTGATTGTGATGAAACCAAAACTACTGCCTAATCAGAATATAGTGGGACCAAAAGCTTTAACAGGTTTTTCTATCAAAAACCTATCCAATGAGAAAACACCTAGAACTGAGCAGTTGAATTACAGTGATAATACACTAAGCATCAGAATTTTAAATCCAAAATCAAATCCGTCTG
>CAZNLC010000052.1:0-4687 GCA_964573865.1 uncultured Methanosarcinales archaeon
CGTTCATGAGTATCATTGAGGAGACTTGTTGGCGACCAACTCTCTTTTTGTGTCCTTTGTACTCTCTCAAAATCATTAGGGCTCTAACAGCGCAATGCCTGAATCTTCTCTTCAAGACTTCTGAGTGGTCTATTGCTGCTTCCATCACTAGATTAAGCTTTTCAGATTTTAGGACTTTGAGGGCTTTGACTGCTTGTATGTTTTGCTTTGACGCTATGTAGAAACCGTTGTCTGTTATTCCAACTTCAACATCCCTGTGTTGCATTCTCGAGATTACAAAAGCAACAGCTCTTGACAAGCAGTCGTTGACTCTTCTACCAAACAGTGTGTGGAATACAGCGTATTTTTTCTTACCATCAGAGTAGTGTTCTATTATTATTCTTTTGTCGTGCGGTATTTTTGCATACAAGAATTGTTCTTTGAAGTAAACATATATTGCATTAGCTGAGTTTTTATCAACATACAAATAATTGTTTAGGAAGTCTATTATTTCATCCTTGTTTTTTCCAACTAAGAATTTTTCTTCCATCAACCTTCTGAACTTTGATATTTCCATAGCTAAATCAAAGCTTAGTGGTAGCATTTCAGAGAACCAGGAGGGTATTGTTGGTGTTCCAGTTGTTGGTTCGACTTGAATAACTTGTCCTCTTGAGAACTTAAACTTGTAGCATTCACCTCCCAGAACGAAAACATCACCTCTCTTGAGTTTTTCTGCGAAGCTCTCTTCCACTTTTCCAATTACAGAGTCACCAACCTTCACTAAAACCGCTGTCTCGTCAGGTATTGTTCCAATATTGGTCATGTAAATAACTCTGGACATCTTACCACGTTTTCCTATAAATCCTGTTTCTTTGTCATACCAAATCTTTGCATAAACATGTCTGTCTTCTAAGCTTGAAAAATTACCAGCCAGGTATTCAAGAACATTCTCAAAATCACTCCACTTTAGTTCGTGGTAGGAGTAACTGTTCTTTATCATTGTGAACAATTCTTTTACCTTAATCTTATTCACAGCAGCTATTCCTGCAATGTGTTGTGCCAAAACATCTAAGGCGTTCTTTGGAATGTGAACTCTGTCTATCCTCTTTTCAAGAGCGTTTTTTAACAGTATTGAACACTCAACTAAGTCATCTCTGTCAAGAACAACAAATCTTCCTTTGGTAACCTCTGATATTTTATGCCCGCTTCTTCCAACACGTTGTAGTGCTCTTGAAACTGATTTTGGACTTCCAAGTAGGACAACTAAGTCAATGTATCCAATGTTTATTCCCAACTCTAATGATGTGCTTGAAACAACCGCCTTTAACCTTCCATCACGAAGTCTTTGCTCTATTCTGCGTCTTAGGGTTTTTGACAGTGAGCCGTGGTGTGCTCCTATTACTGGATAATCAGACACTTCATCCATTAGAGCATAGTGTTTTGGGAATTTTTCTTTTAAGTGGTGTATCACACGTTCTGTTGCAGAGCGAGTGTTTGTGAAGATTAGGGTTGTTCTGTGGCTTTGGATGAGCTGGTCAAGTAGCTCGTAAAGTGCGTTATGCATTCTTTCATAATCAACATTTATTAGGTTTGGCAGTGGACTCAGAACTTTTAAGTTGGTTTTTTTCAAGAATTGGGCGTTTACTACAACACAATCCCTTAACTTGTTATTTTCATAACCAACTAAGAATTTTGCAATTTCCTCTATTGGAGCCACTGTTGCCGATAATCCTATTCTTGTGAAGTAATTCAGTTTTTGAAGTCTTTCCAAGCTTAAGCTTAAGTGTGTTCCACGTTTGTTTTCTGCTAAAGCGTGAATTTCATCCACTATAACCCATTCCACATTTTTTATTAAATCCCTAAACCTCTTTGATGATAGTATTATTCCTAAACTTTCAGGTGTTGTTATTAGGATGTGCGGTGGTTTTCTCAACATCCTAGCTCTTTCACTGCTTGATGTGTCTCCAGTTCTCACTGCAACTCTTATGTTGAGTTTTTCACCAATAATTTTCTCTATTTCTTTAAGTGGTTCTTTTAGGTTTACTTCAATATCATAATTTAGTGCTTTTAATGGGGATATGTAAATACAATAAACTTTGTCCTCTAAAAGATTTTTTTGTGATAAATCAACAAGCTCATTTATTATTGATAAGAATGCTGTGAGTGTTTTTGTTCCACCAGTAGGTGCTGTTATTAATATGTTTTTTCTACTGTGAATCTCAGTTACTGCGTAGAGTTGTGGCAGGCTGAAATTTTTGAATTTTGAGAAGAACCATCTTTTTATTACTGGAGTTAGGATGTTCTTAACTTCTTCTTCTGAATCTGGTTTTTCTTTGAATGTTATCATATTTTTTTGGTTTTTAATGGAGTTTAAAAAGTTTTATGTCATGTTAAGAATCAATTTAATATTGAGTGTAGAATTCTTGTTTATTTTTCTTCTATTTACCTTTTTTCTTGCGCTTCTTCTTTTTGCTTTTTTTCTTTGTTGCTGTCTTTATTTTTTTCTTCTCTGTTTTTACTTTTTTCTTCTTCCCAACCTTCTTTGTTTTTTTCTTCTCTTGCTCTTCTATCTCTTTGAGTTCGTATTCAAGTTTTTTAATTTCTTCTTGTAAGTGTCTTATGGTTGAGGAGTTATCTTGTTCTATCATTAGACTTCCACATTCTGGACACTTAAAATCAAACTCAAAGGCTTTTTGGAATGTTAGCCTTACACAAGCGTTTGGGCATATGTAGAAACTGTTTTCAAGCTCTCGCTTTAGCCTTGACCTTAGCATTTCCAAGCGTTTCACTCTTAGATTTTTGTACAGAAACTTAACTTGGTTTGGGTTGAATGTCCAGTAGTAAATATACCATCCTTTTTTCTTGTCTTTTTTCCTCCTGAAAGTAACTAAGTTGTATTCTAAGAGTTTGTAGAGTTTCTTCCTTATTTCCCTTATTTCTTCATGTAGTTCTTCAGCTATTTTGAATTCAGAGACATTGACCTTGTTTTTTATTGCCATAACAATAGGCAGTGTGTCTTCTCCAGAGGTTTGGGATACTACTTCCTTAATCATTTGATTTGTTACCTTCATGTTCTTCAAGTTTTTTTAACTCCTCAAACTCCTCTTTTAGTTTCTCGTATATTGCTTTTTTTCCCGAGTTTAATTGGTTCCTCTTGTAATCCCATTCCATAATTAATAACTTACTCTTTAACTCTCTCAATCTGAGTTTAATGTCCTTCAAGTTTTTCTTCTCACTCATAAAAAACCTCCTCAAAACAAATTTGGATTCTTCTTGTAAATTAATAATGAAATAATAACAATGATAATAAATTGATTTTGAGAGTGATTTGCTTGATTAGTTGGAACTATAAAATTTAAGTTTGTGTTCAGTTTTTATGTTCACTTTACACTTTTAATCCACTTTTCCAAACACTTGAAACTGCAAAAGTGTTTTACATCGCTTCTGTTCTTTATCTTCCAATAAGCTATAAGTATAAAATGGTTCTCTTTCTCATCAATTACCTTACCGCAGTAAGTGCACCTGTTAGTGCCTTGTTTCTTCCAAAGTTTTTCCCCGTTTTTCCTACTTATCTTTTGAAAATAAGCCATAAAAACCCCTTAAAAGTTGATTTAGAAGGCGTGCTTGTTTGTGGTTCAAAGAGAACACACTCCAACTTAAGGATTTACCATTTATAAAATTTGCGGTTTATTAATAAGACACTCTTGAGTTATGAAAATAATAAAAGGTGATAATTCTTGTGTATCTGCAACTCTCATCGCGATTTTTTGTGATTTTGAGGATTTTGTTTTAGTGATTCTTATTTTAACTCTTAAAAACCAAAAGATTTAAAAACAGGTTGTATGCTCTCTTTTTAATCATGGCAAAGAAAACACGTGGTTTAAACGCTGCTTCAAAGCTAGTGAAGAGGAGGAAGAAGTTTAGGTGGAATGATAAGTGGTTTACTAGAAGGGCTCTTAATCTTGATAAAAAATCAGATCCTTTAGAAGGTGCTCCTCAAGCTCGTGGGATTGTGCTTGAGAAGGTTCAAATAGAGGCAAAGCAGCCAAATTCTGCTATGAGAAAGTGTGTTAAGGTTCAACTCATAAAGAATGGAAGGCAGGTTACTGCTTTTTGTCCTGGAGATGGTGCTTCAAAGTTTATTGATGAACACGATGAGGTTTTGATAGAACCATTGCACGGTCCTATGGGTCGTTCAAAAGGAGACCTCTCTGGAATAAGGTGGCAGGTTATAAAGGTCAATGACCAGAGTTTGGAGATACTCAGGCGTGGTAAGATAGAGAAGGCAAGGAAGTAATATCGTAACATTTAAATATTAGTTATTCAACACCAGAATTATCGATTTGGTTAATTATGAATTCTCGTGGTTAAAATGGAGGATAGGGTTAAAACTGGTACTACCACTGTAGGCTTAATAGTTAAGGATGGTATTATATTAGCTACTGATAAGCGTGCAACAACTGGTTATTTAGTGGCTGATAAGAATATAAGGAAGATTTACAAGATAAATGATGATATTGCTGTTACTATGGCAGGGACTGTTTCTGATGCGCAGTTGTTGTTGAGGCTTACGAAGGCAGAGCTTAATCTTAAGAATATAAGAACAGGACAGGAAATTTTGGTCAGGGAGGCTGCTAATCTAATAGCGAGAATGGTTTACTCTAATGTTAGGTCCTTTAGTGCAATACAAGGAATTGCTCATTTTATA
>CAZNLC010000053.1:0-4664 GCA_964573865.1 uncultured Methanosarcinales archaeon
TGGTGCCCACTTCACACCTGTTATACCTAATGTTATGCTTAATACTCTTTATTACAAAACTTATCAGATTACCTTCTAACCCTTAATCTCCTTCTTTGGAATAAAAGTCCTACTATTTGTATTAAAGAATAGATGATGAGAAAGAACAGTGCGAACATTAGTAATTCTCTTATGGGAGTAGTTGTTAAAACTTGTGTTATGCCTTGATTAGTAGCTCCTAAAGCACTTACGCTTGATTTGGCTCCTGCTTGTGTAATCACTGCTGATTTTGATTCTGCAAGTTCGAGTGTTGCTGTTTTTGGTTTTAAAACACCAAGCAATTGTTTTGACAGCAGTAAAGCCATTGCTAACGAGAAGAAGACTCTTGAGAAATCTCTCACCAGAGACTTCTCTGGTTTTTGAGCTATTACTATGTAAGTATTGGAGGTGGTGTAATGATGGATTTCTCTTCCTTTTTTACTATAATGGAATTCCTTTGATTCTACAAGCCCAGAGTCCAATAACTTTTGTATGTTGTAGTGTATTGTAGAAATAGGCACTCCAAGTTCTTCTGAAATTTGAGATTCTGTCATAGACCTTTGAGATAGTAATTCAAGTATTTTCCTACATGTCTTGTTGCTTATGACCTCTGCGACCTTCACTACTCTACTATCATCTAATGAAAGCACTAAAAGAGTCTTCTTGTTCATAAACTAATGATAGCCTGTTGTGTTTAAAAAAATATCTATAATTTCAAGGTTTATTGAAACAATCCTTGCAATTTGTTAGGGTATATTTGAAATTTAATAAACTGAAAACAATAATAAACTAAAAACAAATTTTTGTTATCATTAAAAAATGACATAGTTATTTATTAATATATGAAAGTAAAAGCGAATTATTGTGGAAGCCAAAGAGCTGATAAGAATCAGGAATTTGAATGTGAGTTTTGGAAAGTTAGAAGTTCTGAAAAATCTCAATTTGACAATACACGAAGGGGAAGTTTTTGGTGTTATTGGAATGAGTGGTGTTGGTAAGACAACACTCTTACTAACAATAGTTGGTTTTTTAAAGCCCACTTCTGGAGAAGTAAGCTACAACTATAATGGAAGTTTCATAACTAAGGATAAAAATCCAAGATTTGTTAAGGAAATCTTTGGTTTCTCAACTCAGGATCCTTCCTTTTATCCAGAGCTTACTGTGAAACAAAACCTCGCTTATTTTGCCTCACTGTACAAACTTAGCCCTGAAGTTAGGAAGGAGAATGTTAAGAGAGCTTTGGAACTGGTTGGACTTGAAGAATTTGAGAATGTTGAAGCTGGAAGGCTTTCTGGTGGTATGAAAAAGAGGCTTGATATTGCGTGTTCAATAATTCACAGGCCAAAAATACTCCTATTAGATGAGCCGACAGCTGATTTAGACCCAATAACAAGGGAGAAGATTTGGGAGCTTGTGAAAAAGATAAACAGTATAGGAACAACGATAATTATAGCATCACATTTCTTACAGGAACTTGAGAGTGTTTGTTCAAGAATTGCAGTTCTCAAGGATAAGAGGATATTCACGATGGGTAGTGCTGGTGAGATTAAAAGGTATTCGAGGAACAAAATATTACACATAAGAACTCAGTACGGCAGGTATGATATCTTAGTTGAGAAGTTGAAGAAGATGAAGCTTTTAGAGATAAAGAGGATTGATGAAACAGGTGAGAAACTTGTTATAACAACACCAAACATAGAAAAAACACTGCAAGAAGTTAGGAGGTTAGCACAAGAATCCAATGATAAAATACTAAATGTTAAGATTGTAGAACCAACTCTTAGGGAAGTTTTTGAGGAGTTGGTTAATAATGGGAAGAAGTAGTAAAACAACAAAACAAAAAATAACAAAAAGCAGGTTGTTTAAACTTAACTTTCAAAAATGAAACTCTTCAGCATAATAAAAAAGAATATAAGGATACTTATAAAATCAAAGGCCTCCCTCCTTATAATAATATTCGGTCCTTTACTCATTATGTTTCTTGTTGGATTAGCTTTTGATAATGCAAACACTTACAGGATAAACATTGGTGTTTATACACCAGACCATAACAACCTCACGGATTCATTCATAAGAAAACTTGAGTCACCATTTAGGGTTATAAATTTTGATTCTGAAAGCTCATGTGTCGAAGGTATAAAAGAGGGTACTGTTAACACCTGCTTAGTTTTTCCAGAAGATTTTAACATAGAAAAAAACAAGACAAATGAAGTGGTATTTTATATTGATTATTCTAAAATAAACCTTGTTTGGATGGTTAGGGATGTTGTTTTTGCAAGGTTAACTGAGAGAAGTGGTGAAATAACTGAGGACTTAACTAACACCTTGCTGAAAAAAATTGAGAATATAGAAAGGGAGGTCGAGGAAAAACAACCAGTTCTTATAGACTTAACAACCTTGAATAATAACATTGGAGAGGGTATTAAGAAAATCCAGAGCAACCTCAACGCTATAGACACTAATTTTGACATTAATGAGTTTAGGACACAAGAATTAAGCACTCAAGTATCCTTACTCAATTCATACGCCCTTAAAGTAATACACGATGCCAAACAGGATTTAGATGATTTAAAAGCAAGTATTAACTCAGCAAGCATGAATGATTCTGAGAAGGAAAGTATGTTGATGCTGATCGATGAAGCAGAGAATAACTTAGAAGGTATGAGGGGTAATATAAGCAATCTCTACAATGAACAAAACACTGGTGAAATAAACCTTCTAATCAACAATTTGTTAAGCAAACTTGCTGATGTTAGGAACAAGATGTCCACAATTAAAGCATCTATTGATGAGAATAACGAGGAGTTAAACGCTTTAAAAAACAAGCTAACAGAGGATTTAATTGCAATTATAAAACTTCACGAAACATTCAACAACATAAACCAGGAGATTAAAGGTATCAAGGTTAGAAATGTTGAGAAAATAGTGAAGCCAATAACAATATCAATAAAACCCTTGAGTTATAAAAAAACACACTTGAATTATATGTTCCCAACCTTGATTGTTATTGTTATTATGTTTATGAGCATTCTCCTAAGTTCAACTATGGTAATCACTGAAAAAAATTCACCTGCACACTTTAGAAATGTAATAAGCCCAACGAATCAGTTATTATTCTCCACAGCAACTTTTCTAACGAGCTTAATCATTGTTTTGCCACAGCTCCTAATTATGTTATTAATATCAACCATATTTTTAAAAATGGAGTTAACAGTTGGTGTTTGGACTGCCTTGTTCACTTCACTCTTAAGCATAACAATATTTACACTTATTGGTATGCTCATTGGAGAGATTTCAAATAAAGAAGAAATAACAACACTGACAGCTTTAACTGTAAGTACCATAATGTTATTTTTCTCAAGCACTATAATGCCTATTGAGAGTATGTCCCCATTGTTAGCTAAAGTTGCGTCATTTAATCCGTTTGTGGTGTCGGAGTTCTTGCTCAAGAGAGCGTTGATATTCCAAACAAGCATACTCATGCTTAAAAAGCACATTGCAGTACTATTAATCTACACTGTAGTGCTAGTTCTAATCATAGTTTTTAAGGATGTGTTGTTCAGTAGATTGAATAAGGTTCCAAAAAAGAAAAACATAGCCAAAGCATAAGACACCATCAAAACATCTAGGTACTACCAAGCTATATGTTGATTCGTTAAATTTTTATATTAGTTTAGTAATAAGCAATCAACAAAATCTAACTGAAATCTCTCACTACTCTTCCCTTTGGTGGTTTCAACGATACTGAGATTAAGAACAAAACAAAAAGAAGAATTCTTAGATATAACTGATTTAGTTTCTGAAGCAGTTAAGAGATTGGACAAAACAGGGAAGGCAAAAGCGTGTTTGGTCTTTTCAACACATACAACAACTGCTTTGATAATAAATGAAAACAACGACTCCAACCTCTTAACAGATATAAAAAACACATTAACTAGTTTGGTTCCTGAGAAGGATTACTTACACAACATAATAGATAATAATGCTTCTGCTCACATAAAAAGTTCACTCTTGGGAAATTCACTAATTTTACCTTTAGAAAACTCCCAACTCGTGCTTGGAACATGGCAAAGAATCTTATTGCTAGAATTTGATGGTCCAAGAAATCGTGAAGTGTTCGTTCAAACCTTAGACTAATTAGAATAAAAAATTAAATAAAAAAATTAAATATCTTGTTGGTGGTACAATGCAATGCGAACTTTGCGGAAAAGAAACAGATAAGTTGTTTGTTGTTATGATTGAAGGTTCAAAATTGAATGTTTGTAAAGAATGCAGCTCTTTTGGTAAAGTAATCAAAGTTATTGAGGAGAAACCTGTTGAGAATGTTGTTAAGAAAACACGAAAAAAACAGCAGGTTGTAAAACAAGAACCAGAATTTGTGATGGTAAAAAACTTTGGGAGTATAATAAGGAAGAAGAGGGAGGAGCTCGGTTTGAAGCAAGAAGAATTCGCGAAGAAACTGTCAATTAAGGAATCATTGCTGCACAAGATTGAAACCTCTGATTTTGAACCAGACCTTGATTTAGCTCGTAAATTAGAAAAAATGCTTAAGGTGAAGTTAGTTGAAGAAGTAACACCATTAAATTTTTCAACACAAAAATCTAAAAGCACTGAATTAACAATAGCAGATTTGATAAAAATAAAAC
>CAZNLC010000054.1:0-4655 GCA_964573865.1 uncultured Methanosarcinales archaeon
AATAAAACACTCATTTATATGGGGTGAGAGTATGTTTTGGCTTTTTGTGATAATAATATTAATAGTGGCTTATGTTGTTTTAGCATACAACAGACTTGTAACGCTCAAGAACAGAGTTAGAAATGCTTGGGCTCAAATTGATGTTCAGTTAAAAAGGAGGATTAACTTAATACCTAACCTTGTTGAAACTGTTAAGGCCTATGCAAAACACGAGCGTGAGACATTCAAGGTGGTTACTGAAGCTCGTAATATACTCAGCAGGGCTAGAACAATAAGGGAGAAAGCAAAGGCAAACTCAAGTTTAGAATCTGCTTTGAAAAAGTTGTTTGCAGTTGCTGAGAATTATCCACAATTAAAGGCTAATGAAAACTTTAAGTTACTACAAGAAGAACTCTCAGCTACTGAGGACAAGATTGCCTATGCCAGACAATTCTACAATGATAGCGTTATGATGTTGAACACAGCTGTTGAGAAATTCCCAACAAATATAATAGCTTCCTTATTCAACTTCAAAAAAGCGGAACTGTTTCAGGCCAAAAGTAATGAGCGTGAAGTTCCAAAGGTAAGATTCTAAATAAGAGCACAAGTAAGTAAAATGATATATAAGAGGATAGAATCGAACCAGAGGAAAACAGCAGTGTTAATATTCTTTTTTATTGTATTTGTTGTTCTCTTAGGAGTTGCTTTTAGCTATCTATTAGATTTTGGAATCTTCGGATTAATAGTTGCAATTCTATTAGCTGTTATGATGAGTGTTTCTGGCTACTATAATGGTGACAAACTTATTTTAAGAATAAGCGGTGCAATTCCAGCTTCTCCTAAGAAACATAAACAATTATTTAATATTGTTGAGGCGTTATCAATAGGTGCTGGAATCCCAACACCAAAGATCTATATTCTTCCAGAAAAAGCAATAAACGCCTTTGCAACTGGTCGTGACCCCCAACATGCTTCTATTGCAATAACAGAAGGTGCTTTGATGAAGCTCAACAGGCAAGAACTGGAAGGTGTTTTAGGTCATGAAATAAGTCATATAAAAAACTATGATATAAGGTTAATGACAATAACATCTGTGCTTGTTGGGATAGTAATGATAATTGCTGATATTACTTTCAGGTCTTTTTGGTATGGTGGTTTTAGAAGTCGTGATAGGGAAGGGGACTTTATTGGTTTAATACTCTTTGTTTTAGGCTTATTACTTATAGCCCTCTCACCAATAATCGCGAGAATAATTCAGTTTGCAATATCAAGAAAGCGTGAATTTTTAGCAGACGCTGACTCTGCTCTACTGACTCACAATCCAAAAGGCTTAATTAGTGCCTTGAAAAAAATAAAGTTAGAGAATAAACCTCTAAAACACAGTACAAAAGCAACAGCTCATCTTTACATTTCAAATCCCCTACCAAAGGGTTATTTTTCAAAACTATTTATGACACACCCACCAATAGAAGAGAGAATAAAAGCATTAGAAAGGTTGTAAACCAAGGCTAGTACTTCTTTTTCTATTTCTTATTTTCCTGTCTCTTAGTTTGTTTTTCAAAAGGAGTTTCAGAATTATTCTTAGAATTAAGGTAATCCTCATACAAAGCATTTATGACCTCTCTTATTTTCTTCGCTTTTTTCTCTCCAATAAGTTCAACACTCTTTAACTCTGACTCATCAGCATTAAATATTCTCCTAACAGAACCGAACCTTTTCAATAAAGGTTTTGCAAGGGAATTACCAATACCTGGCAACGAAGCTACAATATATTCTTGCTGTTCCTTAAGAGTTCTTGGTTTCTTTAAGTGTTGTTCAAATGAGTTCTTATTAGAGGCTTGCTCTCTCTTAGCAATAACAAAAAACAATGAAGCTGTATCACTCGGGTTCTTAGTCCATATTATTGGTATGCCATAATCTATTGCTATTGTTGCAATCATGCCGTTTATAGCGTTCTTGTGAACCATCCTAACACTATAAATGTCGCTTTCACCCTCAACGACAATCAGTGGTTTCTCATAGTTTTCCTTTAAAGCTTTTATCTGTTCAAGGAATCTCCCATCAATGATTGAGTTCACAAAATCTTCCACTTTCTTAACCTCAACACAAACCCTAGAGCTTAAGAGGTAATCTCCAACATCAATCTTTTTTAGAGAAATTTTCACGCCCAAATCCAAGAGGTGTTTGATTATTGCAGAATTTTTTTCACGGTGGTCAACAACAATTAGGATATCGTCCTTATTAATGTATTTTTTTAAGGATTCATTCTTCTTCTCAACACCTAAATCGTTGAGACTTGGTTTTAACAGTAGTTCTTTTCTCAAGGATAAAAGCGTTCTCCTCATTCTTTTCTCCCTATTAAAAGCCGCCCACATGTAAGCTTCATCACGGGTCCCTTTTGTGTAAAGTATTGTAACCTTGCCCTTCTCTTGGCGACCTGTTCTCCCACGCCTTTGAATCTGCCTTATAGCACTTGGTATTGGCTCGTAAAATATAACATGGTCAACCTGAGGAATGTCTAAGCCCTCCTCACCAACAGATGTGCTAACTAAAACATTGAACTTACTATTCCTAAAATCTTCAATAACCTTTTTCTGCTCTTTCTGACTCAATCCAGAGTCAAGCTTTTTCATTTGTCCAACAAACACTCTCGCTTTTACATCATTCTTCTCAAGTTCTTTTATAAGTTTCATAGCAGAGTCTCTGTACTGTGTAAAAACAATAATCTTGGCATCATCCTTGTTTCTTATGTCTTTAAGCACGATCTCTACAACCTTCTTCAATTTTGGGTGTTCAACACCTCTCTCATACAATGAATCTGTTTTTGCAATAGCTGACCTAAAATTTAAATCCATGAGCAAGTTCTTAAAAGCTTTCACTTTTGTATTAGAGGATGTCTCTAAGAATCTTTCAAAGTACTTTTTTAAAGGCGTTATTCCCTGAGTTTCTAATAGTTCAATAGCGTGTTGAACCTTAACAGCTTGTGACAATAGGGAAACTGCTTTCATTACTCTGTAATCCTTTGACTCACTTATCTGAGCGTGAACCTCTGCCTGCAACTTTAAAAGCTCCTTCTTAGTTATGGATTTGCTAATATTTGTTTCTAAGTAATCACTCGCCCTTAAAATCTTCTCTTCAAAACTCTTTTTCAAAAAGTTTCTAATCTCAAAGAAATCCTTTGGAAGTTCAACCTTCTCCCAACTTATAAGTATTGATTTAACATAGGGCTTAACATCAGGGTCTTGTTCTGTTCTAACCTCTATATTTTCTATGAATAAATTCTTACAAACCTCCCTTATCTTATTTATGTCACTACCTGGGGAAGCGGTTAATCCTAAAATCCTTGGAAACTCTGCTCTCTTCTTATACTCCTTAGCTATGAAGACATAACTGTAATTTCCAACTGCCCTATGTGCCTCATCAAAAACCAATAAACTAACATTGGAAATGTCAATCTTATTTGAGATTATATCATTCTCAAAACCTTGCGGTGTTGAAAAGATAACCCTTGCATCATTCCAAATTTTAGCCCTTTTAGAAGGACTTATTGAGCCTGTGAAGACAGCAAAGTATTCCTGAGGTAAACTCATGTGTTTCTTGAATGTTTCAATATGCTGCTCAACTAATGGTCTAGTAGGTGCTAAAACAACAACCTTAGAATTTGGGAAGTTGTTTAGGCGTTGTATAGCTAACATCATAGCAATAGCTGTCTTTCCAAGACCTGTTGGTAGTACAACTAGTGTATTGTAGCGAGCTGCAGTGCCAAGTATTGTTTGCTGGTATAATCTTGGCTTAAAATCCTTTAACAAAACATTGGGCATAAGAAGAAGTAATGAAGACTGTTTTAAAAATTTTTAGAAAGCGAGAGTCCACTGAACTTATATAATTGAGGGGAATGTTCAATTACAACCAATTTTGTGAAATGAGCAACTCTCAACTAACTCTCAACTTTCTCTTAATAATCCTTTACTATACATAAAGTATGCTATGATTGAGGATAAAACAAACAATAAAGATATTAATTTCCAACTGTAAAAGAAACTTCCCAACAAATAGCCCAAGAGGAAGGAGAACATCCAAAAATACCTTGGCATAGTATCAAAACTCCTGCTCTTATATATTAGTGTGCCGAAGAAAAAACCTGAAATTATAATTACAAAGTATGATAGGTAAGTGTTCCTCGAGATAACTGCTATGAAAACACCAACACCAAGAAAGAAAATCATAACAATCTCAAGCCAATCCTCCAATAAGTTGAAACTGTTTTTCATTTTAGTCAAACCCTGTTAAAAAATTGTTAAAAACAATTGCTAAACAATTGTTAAAATGGTTTTTCAATCCATAAAAACACGATTAAAAACAAAACACCAATGAGCAAAGAGCCAAGGATAGTTAGGAATAAACCACCAAAATTTAAGAGAATGGCAGCTCCTACTATAATTCCTAATGTGAAGAAGTAAAATGCCCTTGAAGCATACAGTATTTTACTGCCATCTAAAGGGGGTATTGGTAACATTGAAAAAATTGCGAAGTATATATTGACTAAAATAGCAGAATGTACTAAATTAGAAGCAACAAATGGTTGAAAGAGTTTAAGTATTAGGGCTAAGACTATGTTAGCGAGTGGACCCATCAACGCAACAACACCCATAGCAAAGTAATTTAAACCATACCTA
>CAZNLC010000055.1:0-3694 GCA_964573865.1 uncultured Methanosarcinales archaeon
ATTAAACAATGTAAAACTTGCACAGATTATAAGTAAAAGGTACAAGGTTCCTTGTATGCTTGAAAATGATGTTAATGCATTTGTAATTGCAGAATATCTTTTTATGAGACAAAAGCAAAGGAAGGTTATGAATGTTGTTGGAATAACACTTGGAACAGGGGTTGGTGGTGGTTTGATACTTGAAGGAAAACTCTACAAAGGCTCCAATTACTCTGCATCAGAGCTTGGACACATGACAATAGCTTCTAACAGAATAAAGTGTAGTTGTGGAAACTACGATTGTTTTGAGGTTTACTGCAATGGAAAAGCAATAGAAAGGTATTATTACAAACTCACAAACAAGAGAGTATCAAGTTATGATGTTGTAAAGAACTATGATAAGGACTTAAACGCGAGGAAATCCCTGAGAGAGTACTCTAAGTACTTAGGCATAGCTTTAGTGAACATAACAAACATATTCAACCCAGAATACATAGTAATAGGAGGCGGCATATCAAGAGTGAAACAAATCTACAAACCCGCAATAAACTACCTAAGGAAACACGCACTTAAGGACAGTAGAATGGTGAAAGTGAAAAGATCATTCTTTGGAAAGGATGCTGTGGTGATTGGAGCTGCGATGCTTAGAAAGTTAGAGCCGAAGTTGTGGAAAGAAGTAAAAGAGAAAGAAAGTGTGAAGGAGAAAAAGAAAAGAGTAAGAAAAAGAAAAAAATGAGGTTAAATCTCCAAAGATCAATCAGCTTCTGCTTTGTCATCAAAATCTTCTTTAGAAACCTCATCCAACAAATCCTGAGCGGTCCCTTCCTTAACAAGAGTTCCAGTTCTACCACAGTAAGGACAAACCTTTGGAATTTTATCAGTCTTCGGCTCAAACCTATAACCACAAGCTTTACAATAGTATCTTGTCATAAAACCTTGTAAAACCAAATAGTTTATAAAATTTTTCTAATAAAAAAATTGAACAAGAAAAAAATGAACAAGAAGTTGAACAAAGCTTCATTTACTTTGCAAGCCTCTTCTTAGCCCTATTACTTGGTCTAATCTTCTCAGCACCCCTGCCCTTGTTTCTCAAACCACGGGACTTCTTAGAAGCACTTGTTAATCCCCTAAAAACCCTTCTCTTATGCTGCTTTTCACTAATCCAATTTATGTTCTTATCCTTCAAAATAGCAGGATGATTCTTATCTACTAATATTATTTCATACCAATAATACCTTCCATCCTTAGCTACAAAATAAGAGTTTAAGACTTCTAAGTTAGGGAATTTCTTAGCAGCCCTTTGTTCAGCCACAACCTGATAGTTCAAGGCAAGGTCTCGTCTATTACTCATGTGCTTTGAGGTTCTACCAGCTCTCGCAAGAGCCCTCCTACGACCTCCTCTCATAACACGCTGCCTTACAACAACAAAACCTGGTTTTGCTTTATAGCCCAAAGAACGAGCCCTGTCCAACCTTGTTGGTCTATTAATCCTTAAAGTAGCGGGTTGCCTCCTCCAAAGAATAAGCCTTTGCCTCCAAATTTCAGAGAGTTCATCACTCAAACCTTTTGGTTTTTTCCAAATATTTCTCAAGTATTTATACAATGCCATCTTCAAGCCTCCATTTTTTAAGTGTTTCAAAATTGATTCAGGTAAGCCACTACCCACATCTCAAAAAAAGTGATTTAGTGTTCATTTATAAAACTTTTTATTTTTCAAAAATGCTTCACAAATAAACCGCATAAAAGCTGCACAAATTCTACATAAAAATCGTAATTAATTGTGAAAAAACACGGAAAAAACAGGATATTCTAATAATCTTTCCAGAAAAATAGGGAAAAAACAGGGTTAATCGTTTTAAAGAATAAACATCATAGAACACTATAAAACATTATGAATAAGAGGTGGTAGTATGGGAGGTGACACTTATAATAATGAAAGGAATAGAAGAGAATCAATAAAAAAACAATCAATATATTCCCATAGAGTATTAAACACAACAAAAAACATCACAACAAGGGTTCTGATAATTGTTTTAATAACTATAACAATTGCAATCACTCAAGATTCAAAAACAGTAACAGCTCTGACAAATAACACAACAAACAATATAATCATAACAGAAGTACTCTACAATCCAAACTCTACAGAAACAGGAAGGGAAGCTGTTGAATTGTTTAATCCTACAGAACAAGACATCAACATAGGAGGGTGGGCTATAAAAACAGAGAGTTCTGAAAAGGATGCACTCATACCAGAAGGAACTATAATAGAATCAAAGCATTACTTCTTGATAGCGGACTCTGGATTCTCCACAAAAAAGGACGATGAATGGCCAAGTGCTGATTATGAGGAATCAATAACACTAGCAAACACAAATGCAGGAGTAGCTTTAGTTGACAAGAATAACAACACAGTAGACGCTGTTGGTTGGGGCTCTGAAACTGAAATAAACGAGGACTTGTTTGAAGGCACACCATCAAAGTATGTTAGTGATGGAAACTCGTTGAGTAGAATACTAAGAAACAACACATTCATAGACACAAACAATAATTCCTTTGATTTTATCGAATCAAAACCAAACCTAAAAAATTCCAACTTTACACAAGACAATTCCCCACAAATAAGAATTCACATAAGAATCTTAGAGAACAACATAAGCGTAAACTCAATAAACATGAGTGACGACTTACCACAAGAAGGCTTTCAAATCATTCCAGAACCAAACTCCAACAAAACAATTTTCATAACAGCAAACATAAGCAGCAAGAAGAATCTCAATGTCAACTGCACAATTATTGGTGTTAAAACAAAAACAATGGAACTAAAAAATAATCTGTATGAAACAGAATTCAACCTTCCGTATTATTTAGAACCAGCAAACTACAGTGTTTTAATAACAGCATTTGACGGCAAAAAATCAGTTAACAAGACAATAGTTTTCCACTATGAATCACTAATAGCATTAAATGTTGACTCTGAAATCGTTGAGTTTCCAAGCGTTGGTGTCGGAGAATTCTCATCAATAAACGGTGACTTTGACATGGGAACACCTGAAAAACCAACACTGAAGAATGTTGGGAACATAGCAACAAAGATACTAATAGAAGCTTCTGACCTAACCTCTGGAACAAACAAGATTAGTGTTGAGAATATAATATTTGTGATTAACAATTCAAGAACAACATTTGAAGGAACGCTCTCTGAAACTGCAAAAACAGTGAATTTAAACCTTGAGCCGAGAGAAAAAGCAAGCTTAAAATTAAACATATTCGTACCAGAGGAAACCTACTCTGGAGACTACTTTGGTAGCATAACAATAACCTCAATTCCAACATAGAGTAAATTTAACACTCTAATAATTTTAACTTTACTGATTTTGTCATAATAAGTATAATAAAATCGGAGAGTTAAAAATGATTAACACCAACAAACTCAGTGAGAACAACACAAATAATAGTAAACTAATGATAAAACAAAAAACAAAAATAATGAACACAATCTTAAAAACCACCTTAACATCATTGATTATGTTATTGATCGTTCTTAACTTGAAATCAGCGTTAGCTTGCTCAGTTGCTTTAAGCCCTGCAAAGATTTACTTGAACCAACAAAACAACTTCACCTCGCAGTTCAGAGTAATAAACACCAATTCTAGGAGTGTTAGGGTAAGAATAGTTGAGGTTGGAAATTTAAACAATATAATAATAGGAGACC
>CAZNLC010000055.1:3704-4616 GCA_964573865.1 uncultured Methanosarcinales archaeon
AACTCATACAAGACCATTACTGTAAAAGCAAGAGACTGCTTTGAAACAACACTCCTTAAAGTAACAACAAGCTGCGATTCAAAAACAGAGAGTTTTATGATAAAACCAAGCGTTGCAATAAGAGTTCATTGCGAAAACTGTAAGGTATTGTGTAGTAAAAACAAACTATTATCTAATAAACAAAAAAATATTCACAACCAGAACAACAGGCTGAACAAAGTAATCAAGAACAGAACCAACAACAAGAAAAGTAAAACCAATCATTTCAGCAACTACAGCACCAATAAGAAAATTGATGATAAGAAACCTAACAAGATAGTTGGTTTCTCAATAATGTTTTCTATAGTTACAAGCGGATTATTCTTATTCAAGGGGAGAGAGATAATACCAACCCTAAAAACCATTCTAAAGTAAACCACAAGCAAAAACAAAACCACCAAACAGAGATTAAAGTTTACTAACATAATCCTTAAGAGAAACAACCTCTTTTTTACTCAAAAACCTGTACTCCCCAGGCCTAAGTTTTCCAAGACTCAACACTCCAATACGAACCCTTTTTAAAGAATTAACATGATATCCCATCTTTTTGAAAATCCTCTTCACAATATGCTTCTCACCTGATTTTATAGTGATTTTCAACCTTGTTCTCGACTTATTTATAGAGTGAACTCTTGCATAAATATAGGAATTATTTATCCTTAGGGATTTAACCCTTTCAAAATCACTCTTGCTAAACGGCTTGTTAAGTTTAACCTCATAAACCTTTTCAACCTTATAACGAGGATGGGTTAGCTTTTCTACAATATAACCATTATTAGTCAGAAACAACAACCCTTCAGCATCCTTGTCAAGCCTGCCTACAAAACCGAACTTAGTTCTTAAACGGACAAAATCAAGAATGTTAGGCCTTTC
>CAZNLC010000056.1:0-4555 GCA_964573865.1 uncultured Methanosarcinales archaeon
AAGAAAAAGTTTTTTATTCTTGTTCTTTTTTCTTGATTTCTATGCCTAAGGAGCTGAGTTGTGGAGCTGTGATTTTTAGAAGAACTAATTCTGGGATAAAGTATTTGTTATTGCATTATGGAATGGGGCATTGGGGTTTTGTTAAGGGACATGTAGAAAAAGGAGAGTCTGAAATAGACACTGTTGTTAGGGAGACAAAGGAAGAAACTGGAATTACTGACTTAAGGTTCATCCCTGGTTTTAGGGAGGAAATAACCTATTTTTACAGGATGAATGGTAAAACGAATTTTAAAAGAGTTATCTTCTTTCTTGCTGAAACAAGAACTTCTGATGTTAAACTTTCTTTTGAGCATGTTGGTTATGATTGGCTAAGTTTTGAAGATGCTTACCAAAGGTTGACTTTTAAAAATTCAAAAGAGGTTTTGGCAAAAGCTCATAAGTTTCTTAAGACAACCAAATCATAATCTCTTTTAAACAATCTCTCAGGCAATAAACAGTTTAGAAACTTTTTTATTCTATAATAGCTTTTTACTGATTATGAAGAATAAAGAGGTTGCTGAGTTATTATTCAACATAGCTGATATTCTTGATATGTTGGGAGTAGCCTTTAAACCAAGAGCTTATAGAAAAGCTGCAAGGGCTATTGAAAATTTGGGTGAGGATATTGAAGTGTATTTTAGGAGTAATCGTTTGGAAGAAATACCTGGTGTTGGAAAGAGCATTGCTGAAAAGATATCTGAGTTTTTAGAAACTGGTAAGAGTAGTTATTATGAGGAGTTGAAGAAGAAGGTTCCTGAAGGAGTTGCTGCGATGGTTGAAATTCCTGGGATGGGACCTAAGAAGGCTATGATGCTTTACAAAAAACTCGGTATAAAATCAATCAGTGACCTTGAGACTGCTATAAAGAAGAAAAAATTGAGAGGTTTAAGGGGTTTTGGTGAAAAAACAGAGCAGGATATACTTAAAGGTATTGAGTTGTTGAAGTCTGGAATGGAGAGATTCTTACTAGGTGAGGCTTTGCCTATTGCAGAGGAGATCTCTAATCGTCTCAGGGGGTTGAATGGTGTTGAACGTGTTGAAATTGCTGGTTCTACTCGCCGTATGAAAGAGACTGTTGGTGACTTGGATATCTTAGTAATATCAAAAAATCCCCAACCAATAATGAAGTTCTTCACAAGCATGATTGAGGTTAAGAGGGTTTTAGCTGAAGGTTCAACAAAATCTTCCATTCTCTTAAAGAATAATTTACAAGTTGATTTGAGAGTTATCCCCAAGGAGAGTTTTGGAGCTGCACTACAATACTTTACTGGAAGTAAAGACCATAACATTGCACTAAGAGAGATTTGTAAGAAGAAGGGTTGGAAGTTGAGTGAGTACGGTTTGTTTGATTCTAAGCAAAGGATGATTGCTGGGAGTAATGAGGAGGGAATCTACAAAAAGCTTGGTATGAGTTTTATACCTCCTGAGATGAGGGAAAATAAGGGGGAGATAGAAGCTGCTTTGAAGAATAAACTTCCAAAACTCATTGGTTATAATGATATAAAAGGTGATTTGCACATTCACAGTAAGTGGAGTGATGGTTCAAACACTATTAGAGAGATTGCATTGGAAGCCAAGAAACTCGGTTATGAATATGTTGGTATTGCTGACCATTCAAAATCTCAAAGGATAGCTCATGGTTTAAGTGAGGCTGATGTTATCAAACGCAATAAGGAAATAGATAAATTGAATAATTCTTTACCGATAAGAATACTTAAGGTTATGGAAGTGGATATACTAGCCGATGGAACCTTAGATTATAGTGATAAAATTCTGAAGAGTTTGGATGTTGTTATTGTGGCTGTTCATTCAAGGTTTAAATCCTCTAAGAGTGAGATGACAAAGAGAATAGTGAAAGCTTTAGAAAACCCTTATGTTAATATCTTAGCCCACCCAACAGGTCGTTTAATAGGGCAGAGGGAAGCTTATGAGGTTGATATTGACGCTGTGATAAAAGCTGCTAAGCAGAATAATGTGTTTTTGGAAGTGAATGCTAATCCTGAAAGGCTTGATTTGAAAGACGCTTATGTTAGGAAGGCTGTTGATTATGGTGCTAAACTTGCTATTGGGACTGACTCTCATCATATCAGCAACATGAGATTTATGCGTTATGGAATTGCAACTGCGAGGAGAGGTTGGGCTAGAAAGCAAGATGTTATCAACACATTAAAGTATAAGGATTTGAAGAAAATTCTGAAAAAATGATGGTGGGTTTATGGAGCACTACTTTTCTGAAAAGCAAACAAGTCCATTTAAATTGAAGAGGATAAGTGCAGTTCTCAGAAATAAAACTTTTGAGTTTTACACTGCCCCAGGTGTTTTCTCAAAATCAAGGGTTGACCTTGGAACAAGGGTTTTGGTGGAAAAGTGTATTGTAAAAGATGGTTGGCGTGTCTTGGATTTAGGTTGTGGTTATGGAGTTGTTGGTATAGTTATAAAAAAATTGTTTCCAAACTGTGAAGTTGTTATGAGTGATATTAACGAGAGGGCTTTGAAGCTTTCAATGATGAATGCTAAACTAAATAAGGTTGAGGTTAGTGTTGTGAAGAGTTTTTTATTTGAGAATTTAACCGGTGTTTTTGACGCTATTATTGTTAACCCACCCCAAGCCGCTGGTTTAAAACTTTGTTACAGTATGATAGATGAAAGTTATTCCCACCTAAAAATAAAGGGTTTGTTAGAACTTGTTGCGAGGCATAAGAAAGGAGGTTCAAGATTAGAACATAGAATGCTGGAAGTGTTTGGTAATGTTATGGTAAAAAAATCCTCTGGTTATAGAGTTTATATTAGTAAGAAGGAGGATGAGGTTGTGAGAATTGCAAAGAAGCTCACTAAGGTTAGTGGTTTTTAAGAAGCTTAATAAATTTTGTCTCTACTTCTTGGCTTTCTTCTTCAACCACTTTATCCTTTCCTTGAGTATCTTAATAGTGTCGCGTTTTGTCTTTACTTTCCTCAAATCTCTTGCTAATTTCTCGTCTTTTATAACGTCTTCAATCCATTTTGCAAAATCATTTTTTTCAGAGTTAACATGATAAATGAAGGTTTCACGGCTCATAACTTTTAAAGCTTCAAGGAGTTCTGAAAGATTTTTTAGGGTTGTGCCGTCGCAAAGCCAAAACACAAAGTTTGGATTAACATCTGATAATGCTTCTAAAGCTTGTTTTTTTGATCTTATCATAATACCACCTTTGTTATTGTGAAATTTTGAATTTTATATTTAACAGGTAATTTAACTTTTAAAATTTTATGTTCACTCTAAAGTTTAACCTTTCAACTTACTAAGATTGCTAATTTTAGATTTTCATATTTTTAATATTTTTCATGTTATGACAAAGTTTTTAAACTTTACAATTTTTTCATTCTTGCATGAAAGAAAAATTTTTTGAAAAAGTTACTGTTGACACATCTGCTCTAATAGAAGGTTTTGTGTCAAAGAAGCTTAAATCAGGGGATCTAAAGTTTAATGAGTTAGTACTCCATGAAGCTGTTCTTGCAGAATTGGAACACCAGGCTAATCAAAACAAAGCGATTGGTTTTTTGGGTTTGGAAGAGATTGAGTTGTTGAGAGAGTTAAGTTCTAAAATGGGTTTCAGCATTAGGTTTGCTGGTAGAAGGCCTAATTATTATGAGATTAAGAATGCTTCTTTAGGGGAGATTGATGCTCTGATTAGGGAACTGGCTTATGATGAAGGTGCCTGTTTGATAACTGGTGATAAGGTTCAAGCAAAACTCGCTTCTGTTAAGGGTGTTGAATTTGTGTTGTTTGAGAGTGTTGAAAAGCCTGTTGAGTTGATGATTAGAAAATTCTTTGATGAAAAAACAATGAGTATTCATTTGAGAGAGGGGAGTTTTGCCTTTGCCAAAAAAGGTCATCCTGGAAGTTGGTCTTTCGTAAGGATAAGTGATAAAATGCTTAGTCGTGAAGAAGTGGTTGAATATTCAAAAAACATAATTGAAGTTGCTGGAACAACAAGGGATGGTTTTATAGAGATTGACAGACCTGGTAGTACTATTGTTCAAATAAGTTCTTTTAGGATTGTGATTACGAGACCACCTTTTTCTGATGGTTGGGAGATAACTGCTGTGAGACCAATAAAAAAACTCAGTTTAAAGGATTATAAATTATCAGATAAGTTAATGGAAAGAATTGAAAAACATGCTGAGGGCATACTGATAGCTGGTGCTCCTGGTCATGGTAAGAGTACATTTGCACAAGCACTTGCAGAGTTTTACGCTCTCAAAGGAAAGATTGTTAAGACCATAGAAGCACCTCGTGATTTAGTATTGCCTGATGAAATAACACAGTATGCAATATCTCACGGAACTCCACAAGAAGTTCATGACATACTCTTGCTTTCAAGACCTGATTATACAATATTTGATGAGATGCGTAATACAAGAGATTTTGAATTGTTTGCTGATCTGAGACTTGCTGGTATTGGGCTTGCCGGTGTTATTCACGCTACTAAAGCAATAGATGCTGTTCAGAGGTTCATTGGTAGGATAGAATTAGGGG
>CAZNLC010000057.1:0-4517 GCA_964573865.1 uncultured Methanosarcinales archaeon
AGCAGAGTTCACATTTTTCATAAATGCCCAAGTACAGGTTGATTACAACAATCAATGGGAAAAGTCTTCTCTCATAAAACCATTCATCAATGTTATGTTGAAGAGGGTTTTAAAGCAAAACCTTGAAGCTTATAAGAGAATCTTAGAAAGGGACATGAAAGAAGTACAAGCAGTTATAAAAAATTACTTTGGAATATACCAATACTACGAGGAAAGGGAAGCTTACCATCCATTCAGAGGTTATGGTTATTAACAAAAATTTTATAAACAAACACTTACCATCACTACAGCAAACACTAAAACAAACGCTTTAAAATGCCTCCGTAGCTTAGTAGTCATAGCGGCGGACTTGTAATCCGCAGGTCGGGGGTGCGAATCCCCCCGGAGGCTTCAAGTTCATTCTTAGAGAAAAATATTCACTCAATTACAATCAGTCTCACTATAAAGCATTGCTAAAATCCATTGTTTCATTTATCAATAATTTTATCTCATTTTTCTTCTTTATTCCCCTGCTTCTCTTATCAAACACTTTACCATTGTGTTTCATGCTTAATATTATGCTATAAAACAAGTCCTTGTTCAAATTATAAAATCGTTCCAAAACATTTCCCTCAGTGGTGTTGTTTGTGTTAGAATCTTTTTTATCTTCTTGGACTAACAATTCCAAGCCCTTCACTTCAACATCGTACTCTTTAAAACCATTAAACCCAAAGTGCTCCCTTAAATACTCTTCTCTACTTACAACACTTAAACTGTACTTGCAATGATCGATAGTAAGAACAAAGAATTTACTTTCTTTGTTATAATCACCACTATAACCCTTATTATTGTAATTAGGGTTTTGTTTTATCTCAACCAATACAACACTGTAATCAGGATTGTTCCATAGAATTCCTTCTATTGTATCAAATTGTCTTAAAGCAAAAACCCTCATGATTTCACTCTACTCGTAAGATAGCTTGTAAGTGCTTGTAATTTTGCTTGTAATTTTACTTTTCAAATTTGTACTTGTAAAGGTTTAAGTATGATTTTATTGTTGATATTAAATCCATAGTATCGTTCTTTAGTTTTTCTTCAAACCTATCAATATAACCCCGATATATAAACTTGTCAAACACGGTTCTTAGGAAGTAATACACAGGAGTTGTCTCCCACCTATTCTCATAATCAGTCACTAAAAAAGCATCCACAACAATCTTTAAATCCCCTCTCTGCATTGGAATCTTCTCACCGTCCTTCTCTATCACAACATCCTTTAAATTAAATATTGTTATATAGAGTCTTATCTCATTCTTCGCGTAATCACTAACCTTCTTCCAAGGTTGAAGCTCCATCTCAACATACTTTCCCTTTTCAGAAACATGCTCATGATGCCTTATCTCACGCCAATCATAGCCTTTATCTCTAAAGTACTTGTTAATAATTTGATAGAGTTCTTTAACACTTAACAATCCACTATACTCAATCTTCAATTGCTCCAAAACAAGATTGTATTCTGCCATTAGTACACACTCCCAGAACCTTCCATCTCAAGGTGTTTTTTCACAGCTTCATACAAGTGTAGGATATGATAGTAAAGTACATCCTCATGCTTGAAGTCTAAATCTTGCTTTATTACGCTTTTTTCAAAAACATTCTGCAGTGTCTTCAAAAAAGGACTTTTATTCCACCTAGTGCTGCCAAAATCATCCGGATAATCAGTCACTACTTTTCCTGAAAACGTTAAGGTCATTCTTGCTTTCATCATTTTTTTCTTAACACCATTCTTTATCACTTCTACTTCTTCAACAGTGGAATCCCCTGGAGCATCTCCATAGAGGTGCATAACAATTGTTATTACATGTTGAACATAAGCATCTACTTTTCTACGAGCCTCCCATGTAAATTCTAACTCAGCCTGTTTGTGCTTATACACCTTCTCATGAAACTCAAAACCCTTTTTCTGCAACCAATCAGCCATAAATTTGTACAAACCTCTGAGGTCAAAGATTCCTCTATAGTGCAAAACTTCAAAAAGCCCAGCACTTGCAAAATCTATTGTTGTCATATCACCACTCTTTACACTAATTAATTATATTCTAATTTAAAAATCTTTTTGTCTTAGATATGTTTAAAATCATAGTTTAAAATTCATAAATGTTTTTAAATAAAATACTCTAATTAAACTTAGTATGAAAGAAACAGAGAGTTTTAGTGAATTGAAAAATCAAGTTTGTCCAGTATGCCACAAAAAAACACTTACCCTAATAGAAGCGGAGCGTGACATCCCCTACTTTGGTTTGGTTTACTTGTTCTCGATGACATGTTCAAACTGTAAATTCCACAAATCAGATGTTGAGGTTGCAAAACAAAAACCACCAGTTAGATACTCTATAGAGGTTAATGGAGAAGAGGATTTAAAGATAAGGGTTGTCAAATCAAGCAGGGCGACCATTAAGATACCAAGAATTGTTGAAATAACACCCGGACCCGCCTCTAATGGATATATAACTAATATAGAAGGTATTATTCAAAGGGTGAAAGACCGTTTTGAAGCTCAGAAAGAAGTAGAAGAGGATTCCAAGAAGAAGAAGGAATACCTAAAACTCATAAAAAAACTAAACAGGGTTCTTTGGGGAACTCAGAGTTTGAAAATAATTATTGAAGACCCAAGTGGGAATTCAGCAATAATATCTGAAAAAGCCAAGATTGAGAAATTGAAAACCAAATCAAGATAAGGTTTATTAGAACTGATTTTTACCATTAAAAACTTCAAAGAACCCCTCTTTAACCCCATATTCTAGAACATAGGGAAGGGTACCTTTCCTTGGAATCATTATTAAGTCACACTCGTGTTGTTTTGTTTTCTTCCTCCTCCTAACACTGTAACAAACATCCTTAAAGAAATATGGTGTTTCCATATTTAGCATATAGTAAATATTGTTCAACACAATTCTAACATACGCCTCTGCAAAGTAACCCTTGACAATACTTATCATCTCAACAAGATTCTTTCTATCTTCTTTATCAATCTTATCAACCATAATCTTAGAAAAATCATTGTTGAATATCATATTTAGACCATTAAACACATGTTCATAGCTATCTTGTTTTGATGTTGATAAAAAATCGTATTCTCTAATAAGAGTATCTATGGATTGAAATGCAGTTCTCAACCTTAAATCAACACTGCCATCAGTTATAATATCTTTTAAAGTTTTAATTATAAATTCTTTTCTGTAGTTATTGATCAACAAAATATTTATACCATCCTCAATAACATCCGAAAAACCTTTCCTGGTTTTCTCCTTACTCCTAACGAAGGCAAGATAATTGTGAAATTCAACATTTTTATCTCCAAAATCAAGGATATCATTAATGAATAATCTATTAAAATTGGCTTGTTCTATTTTATGCTTTATGGTGCTGCTCCCATTACCATTTGTAATCTCAAACACAACAACGGAATTTGTGTTTTCAATGTTTTTCTTTATGATTTCATACAATTTATTATTTCCTTCCATAGTAACACCATCATCTAAAACCTAAATCTTTGAACGCAAAACCTTTGCTTACTCCATAAAGTAACTCATTAGAAAGAAAAGATATCTCTTTTGAAACACTATAATAATTAGAATCAATCAAAAAAATCTCGTTTGAGTTTTCCATAGAGCAAAGTATCAGAGTAGGAGAGCCTCTAAAATTACTACTGCAATAATCACCCTGCCCAAACATAGTTTTACTTTAATTTACCCTTTTAATACTTTTTCTATACTCAAAATGATTTATTGAAAAATCAATTTGCAAGTAGAGAAATATTTAAAAGTGTTGTTTGTTTTAGTAGTATTTTTGGATTGGGGTTGCATAATGAAAAAAAGAATAGGTATTATTGGAGGAACAGGAGTTTATGATGCACAAATTCTGAAGAATTCTGAGAAAGTGAAAGTAAGCACTCCTTATGGAAATCCTTCTGATTTAATAACTCTAGGAACTTTTTTGGGAAAAGAAGTTGCGATATTACCAAGACATGGTCAAAACCACACAATAAACCCAACCAATGTTAACTATAGAGCAAACATCTATGCGCTAAAGGAGTTAGGAGTTTCGAGGATTATAAGTGTTAGTGCTGTTGGCTCTTTAAAGGAAGAGATAAAGCCAGGAGATTTTGTTTTCACAGACCAGTTCTTTGACATGACAAAGTTTAGAAAAAACACTTTTTATGAGGGGCAAAAAGTTGCTCACATCTCTATACCAAAACCATTCTGTCCAGAACTTAGAAACATACTGATAGACTCTGCAGAAAAACTTAAGTTTCCATACCATAGTAAAGGCTGTTGTGTTGTTATTGAAGGACCAAGATTCTCAACAATAGCAGAATCAAAGATATTTAGGAGTTGGGGTTGTGACATAATAAACATGACCTTAGTACCTGAGGTAATCTTAGCCAGGGAGCTTGGAATGTGCTATGCCAACATTGCAATGGTTACTGACTATGATGTGTGGAAGGAACACCCTGTTACTAATGAAGAAGTTGTCAG
>CAZNLC010000058.1:0-4420 GCA_964573865.1 uncultured Methanosarcinales archaeon
ATATGTGCTATCTTCTTTACCGTATCTTCATCTAATTTTGAAATTGCAATCTCATTAATAAAAGAACCACCTTCTTGGGTTCCAATCCCTATTGTGTAAACAACAACATTCCTACTCTTTGCATACTTAGCTCCTTCTAGAGGGTCAACCCCAACATTACTCTGACCGTCAGTTAAGAGTATTATTGTTCTCGCTTTTTGTTCTTTTAACAGAATGTTCGTTGAGGTTATCATTGCAGTTCCTAAATCAGTCCCACCAACAGAACTGACACTTAAAGATTTTATTTTTGACTCTAACAAGAGTTTATCATTTGTTAGGTCTGTTTCAACAAATGCTGAGCCTGAAAAACTAACAATTCCAACTAAACTTCTTTTTGGAATCTTTTTTATGAATGTCAAAGCAGCTTTCTTAGCAGCTTCTAACCTTGAAGGGCTAAAATCATCTGCTAACATACTTGAAGATGTGTCAATCGCCAGGACAAAACTAGAGCTTGATGTTTTTCCAGTATAGTACACAACAGGACTTGATATTGCAATTATAATTGTGAATAGAGCTATCATCCTTATTATTAACAAACCAATGTTCTTTGACAAGAAACTAGCGTTCTTTGAAGTTCCCTGCGGGCCAACGACCCTTCTTATTGCCTCAAAGTTTGCGAACTTTAGAGCTCTTCTCTTCAAATACCTCAAAACAAAAAAGTGTGTAACAACAAGTAAAGGTAACGAAAGCAGTAACCAAAGGTATTCCGGTCTTAAAAAAACTATCTCCATCTTTGAGCCCTCATCTTAAAAAATTTGAACACTTCATCCTCAAAACTCTTATTTGTTAATAACTCTATAAAACCACAATTTCTCTTTAGAAACTCAGACTTTATGAACCTTCTCTCATTCTTTGTGAAATTATCATACTTCTGTTTTATCAAATCTGGATCTATTAACAACTCATCATCAGAGAATGGGTCTGAAATGACGACAGGACCGACCTTTCTTGGCAGTTCATTATCCAAAGGGTCTCTAACCATTATCCCAATCAAATCAAATTTTTTTGTCATGTAATCGAGGGTGTTTTGCCAACCTGGTTTGAGCCCTATAAAATCAGATACGAGTATAACAACAGAACCTTTTTTAAGGGTATTCATTAACAAACTCGTTGGAGCATTTAAATCAAAACCACCCTCATAGTATTGTGGTGTTGAAAGTGCACTTAGTATCAAATAGTATTGTTTATGCCCAATTTTTGGGTGTAAGTACAACTTTACTTTATCAGAGAACATTAACAAACCAATACTGTCGCCAGAACGTAGTATTGAAAAAGCGAGTGCAGCAACCAATTCAGCAGCGTATTCATTCTTCAGTTTTTTTATCGAGGCATAAGACATTGTTGAGCTAACATCAACTACAAAAACAACACTTACATTACGTTCTTCAGTAAACTCCTTAACTAATAAATCATTGCTTCTCAGACTTGCTTTCCAATCAATCATAGAAGCATCGTCAGTTGGCATATATTCCCTGTAGCCCTGAAATTCCAAACCTCTACCCTTGAAAACACTTACGTAACCACCTGCGAAACCACCACCTGATATGTCTTTTTTTGAGAAAATCTCTAATTTTTTCAGCATGGGCTTAAAGTTTAATTCCAGTTTGTACATATTCTCACTCACAGAAGATAATAAAATACTATTTTAAGGAATTGGAACCTTCTCAAGCACTTCTCTAATAACATCATCCGCGCTTATATTCTCTGATTGTCCCTCATAATTAATTATTATACGGTGTCTTAAAACATCAGGAGCGATATTTTTTATAAATTGTGGGACAACGAATGTTTTTCCTTGGAGTAGAGCTTCTGCTTTTGAAGCTATATATAACCCTATTGAAGCTCTTGGAGAAGCACCCCATTCTATGTACTTTCCAAGCCTTATATTATATTTTTCTGGTCGTCTTGTTGCATCAACAATTCTTACAATATAATCGCTTATCTTTTCATCAACATAAATCTTCTTGACAAACTCTTGAAGCTTCAAAATCTTACTACCAGAATAAACCGCTTTTAAATTGTAACTTTCAAATTTTTTTGTTGTGATATTCTTTTCTAAGATAAGTTTTTCCTCTTCAATTGATGGATAATCAACCTTTAGCTTGAATAAAAACCTATCAATTTGAGCTTCTGGAAGTGGATAGGTTCCTAATGATTCTATTGGATTTTGAGTCGCTAAAACAAAGAAAGGAGATGGTATTTGGAAGGATTCTCTTCCTATAGTAGCTTGTCTCTCTTGCATGCATTCCAAAAGAGCGGATTGAACCTTTGGCGGGGCTCTGTTTATCTCATCAGCAAGAACAAAATTTGTGAATATTGGACCTTTAACAACATAAAACCCCTTTTCTTTGTCATAAGTCGTTATTCCAATAATATCAGCTGGTAGTAAATCAGGAGTAAACTGTATCCTCTTAAAATCACATCCCATAACTGTTGATATTGCTCTAATTATTAGCGTCTTCGCTAATCCAGGAACACCTTCCAACAAAACATGCCCATTTGATATTAAGGCTCTGATTATAGAGTTCACAATCCTTTCCTGTCCAACAACAACCTTTGAAACCTCTCTCTTAATCTTCTCGATATCCTTCCTATAAATCTTGACCTGTTTTGAAAGTTCAACCATGGTTTTTAAAACTGTGAAAAACTTTAAATTTTTATTGCTTCACTCTCTAAGAGTAAATCACAAGAATTAAGATACAAATCAAAAAATACGAGAGTTACTCAATATTTAAGGATAAATTTAAATATTACAACAGAGCTAATTTTATGTATGAAAAAGAGGGTTGATAAGAAGCTCCTTTTGAAACAACAAACCTTGAAAAAAATTGACAGGTTTCTAACTAACCTAAAACTACACAGTTTAGAAGATAATAGCATACAATTATTCCACATGATTAAGACATTTTTCGCTCTATTTTTCAAGATAAAGTATTCTTTTACATACGAGGAATTGTTGGATGAACTTGAGAAGAAAAAGATTAAGGACACTGTAAGAAACAGAATCATGAAACTCGTGAATGAAACAGAGAACTATGAATACAAAAGGATTACTAACAAAAAGACAGCTTACAAAAAAATAAGAGAGTTGGCAAAGGAGTTTAAGAGTATAGTTGAAGAGTTAGTAACTGACAAGGAAACAACTAAGGAAAAAAAAGTTTTGATTCCAACAATTAAAATAAAACTTTTTTCTATGAGGAGAAAAAAGCGCAGATTTATCAAGAGAAAGATAAGACCTCATCATGTTGAAAATGTTGAAAAAATCTATAATTTACTCTTGCTTGGAAATGAGAGTTTAACAAAGAATCTTGAAAGGGCAAAAACCACTTACAATAAAATAAAAAAATTGTACGAACACCTCCCTGAAACTGAGAAGAAAGAGGTTTACAAGGACATTCTTTTATTTTATAAGAGACTGCTCAAAGAAAGTAAACAAATTAAAAGTTCTTAAGAGAACTTGTGTTTTACATAGTAGAAAACAACACTCAATGTCATAGACAACACTATCAGTAAAGAAATAATTGTAATATAACTCTTTGAAAAGCTTATTCTGAGAGGTTTTTCCTTGATAGGTTGTTTTTTAGTGAGCAAATACTTACAAGTTCTAACTGCTGATTCAATTAGAGAGTCGGCCTTTGCGTATTCTTTTTTTCTAATCAAAGATTCAGCCCTATCCAACAATTCGTTGAGTTCTAAACACTCAGGATTTTCTCTCAACAAATCTCTTGTAAAAGCTATTTTAGTATTGTACTCTTTCTCTGATTTTTCACCAAGTTCTATTGAGTTTATTAATATCTTTGTCGAATCCTCAAATTTCGGCTTTGAAACCTTCGCTGTAACAACAACCTCATAACTTGGATAAGTTTTATAAGAGGTTATTATTAGTTCTGTTTTCTCTTTTGACTTTGTATCTATTTTTTCAAAGCTGTCTTGAGTGAAGGTCATTGAAACATCCTTTTCACAACTCGCTTCTAACTTCACATTTTCAAATGTCTCATTACCCTCATTTACAATCTCTATTGGAATGACAACAGTATTGTTCTTGTATATCGTGATGGGTAATGGGAATAGAATGTTTGTTGTGTAAGGTTTAGCCACATATTTTTCTCTTATAGTTGATGTGGTTCCACCACCAACATATATTGTCTGCGGCGTTATCTCCTCAACGTTCTCAACTGTTATTGTTATTGTGTTGCTCTGGACAGTTGAGCCAGAGCTGTCCATAGCTTGGAAGACCACACTATCAGTACCATCTTGTGAGGGTTGTAACTGAACAACACCATTAACTATGTTTATTGAAACAATTGAATTTCCAGAGTATGAAAAATTCAAAGAGTCATCCCCACAATTAATATCATCATCATTGAAGAAGTAATTCAGA
>CAZNLC010000059.1:0-4418 GCA_964573865.1 uncultured Methanosarcinales archaeon
ATTCATAACCTTCCTTTGCTTTTGTTTTATAAGAGAATATTCTGCAATTACAAATGCATTAACATCATTCTCAAGCATGCAAGGAACCTTGTACCTTTTACTTATAATCTGTGCAAGTTTTACATTGTTTAATGGTTTTATGTTAACAGCGTTCAGAATTTTTTTACCGTCTGTTGTTCCTGCAACTCCAACACCAATAAAGCTTACTCTTTTATCAAAGACATAATCAACAGCTTCAAAAAGATTTTTGAGAATTTGCTTCTTGCCGTGCTTGACATCAGTTAACACTGTAATCTCCTTTTTTATCTTGAAATTATTGACTAAAGCTGCTCTTATCTTTGTTCCTCCAAAATCAACTCCAACAAGCATTTTATTGTGTTTTATTTATCCCTTACTTTTTTATTATCTCTATCCTACTTTAGTATATTCCCTTCATCTTGCTCTTCAATTCACTTATTAGCTTTATCTCATCAGGATTTTTTTCTAAGAATTCTGATAACTCAACACTTATTATGTCACCTAAGTATATTGCTGAAAAAACCTTTTTCAAGTAATCAGTTCCCTTAAGGTGGAGTTCTGTTGATTCAACCTTTTTTGATACTATCGTTCTGAAGATATCCATTTCTCGTTTAACATACTTTGAGTCATAGTCGTCTCTTATTATAATTACAAATGCGTTCTCAAACTTTTCCTCATAAGCTTCTATCTCATTATGACATAGTTCTGGGAATGTGTTGTAGAATGCGGGTATTTTGGAATTCTCATTAAACGCTTGTTTCCATCTTAAGGCAACACCTTCAAACCTCTTTGACGAGTATATTATTGGAATTTTGTTTATTAATCTTTTAGCTGTTTCAGAAGCTTTTTCTTTAAAGAATGATTTCCTCAATACACTGGATATTTCTGAAAAATCAACTTCCTCTATTAAGTGCATGTTTCTTAAGACATTCAGCATTGGGATGAACAAGAATGGAAGAGCAGCCCTTGGTTGTAGGTTTTCAGGAATCTTGATGAATTCAACATTGTTTTGCTTGCAGAGTTCCCTTAGTTTTCCACCAGAGGTTATTGCAACAATCTTACACCCTCTGCCAACTGCTTCTTTGTAGCACTTCAATGCTTCAAGTGTGTTTCCAGAATAGCAAACTATAAAGACGAGTGTTTTGCTATCTGCAAAAGCGGGTATTTCAAAGTCTTTGTTTGTGAATACTGGAATCCTCAAGCCTAACTCGTTAACATAGGATTTTAATAAATCACCTGCTATTCCAGAACCTCCCATTCCAACGACAAGTATTTTATTAACCTCACCAATGATCTTCACATCGTTGAGCTTTGAAGCTTCAATAACATAATCTGGGAATTTTTCAATACTCTCAGCAACGCTCTCCTTCATAAGAATCACCTCTGAAAACAATAAGTAAAATAATGTTGGTTTGTTTAAAAAAGTTTCTGTTGGTTATATGTATTATTGTGTTATATTGTTAAAGTATCCTGTTGTTTACTTTATCATCACACAAAAAGTTTTAATACTATTTATTTCTCACAACATTTATGCTTGATTTTTTGATTAAGGATGGTTTTGTAGTAGATGGTTCTGGAGCTCCAATGTTTAAAGCAGATGTTGGAATTCTTAAGGGCAAGATTGTTCGTGTTGAGAAGAACATTCAAGAAGAAGCTAAGAATTTGATTGAAGCTAACAACCTGATAGTTAGTCCGGGATTTATTGATATTCATACCCATGATGATTATTCAATACTCGTGAATCCTTATGCTGAAAATAAGATTATGCAGGGGGTAACAACAGATGTTATGGGTAATTGTGGTAAGTCACCGTTTCCTGTTAAGGGGGCTTATGTTGAAAGGTTGAGGAAGAGAGTAGAACTAAGAATGGGTTATGTTCTAGAATGGAATGATTTCTCATCTTATATTAAGGTTGTTGCAAGTAAGAAACCTGCTATAAATTTAGTTCCATTAACTGGTCATAATGGTTTAAGGGCTGGTGTTATTGGTTATGATGATAGAAAACCAACTTCAAGAGAGCTCTCTGAGATGAAGGAGTTGCTTGAAAAAACGCTTGAGAAGGGAAGTTTTGGCATGAGCACAGGTTTAATCTACCCACCAGGATTATTTAGCACTATCCAAGAACTCATAGAGCTCTCAAAGGTTATTAAGAAGTATAATGGGATTTACGCTTCGCACATTAGAGGAGAAGCAAACACATTGATAAGTGCTGTTAGGGAGGCAATACAGATTGGTGAGGAAACAGGTGTTTCTGTTGAAATATCTCATCACAAGGCTTGCGGTGTGAAAAACTTTGGAAACATTAAGATAACAATATCAATGATAGAAACTGCTCGTAGGAAGGGTATGGACATAAACTTTGATGTTTATCCATACACAGCAAGTTGGACTAATTCAGGAACAATACTCCCACCTTGGGCTTTGGACGGTGGAATGATAAGAACTCTTCAGAGGTTAAGGGATGATTCTTTAAGAGAAAAGATGAAAGAGGATATTGAGAAGAGGGATTGTGATTGGGAGAATCCTGTTGAAAACGCAACTTGGAAAGGTATTGTTTTGTTAAAGGTGAATCGCGCTAGGAACAGGGTTTTTGAAGGCAAAACAATTTTCAGAGCTGCTAGGATGTTGAGGAAGGAACCTGCTGATTTTCTGTTTGATCTGATAATAAATGAGGGTTATTTTCAAGATATCCTCGTGCATGAAATAAGTGAGGAGGATGTTATCACTGTTCTAAAACATCCACTTTCCATGGTTGGCTCTGATTCTCCAATATTTGTTAGCTATGAAAGGTCGGGTAGACCACATCCAAGATTTTTTGGAACATTCCCGAGGATTATACATAGGTATGTTAAGAAGATGCGTGTTTTGAAGCTTGAGGAAGCTGTGAAGAAGATGACATCTATGCCTGCTCAAAAACTTGGTTTGAAGAGTAAGGGGCTGATAAAAGAGGGTTATGATGCTGACATAACTATCTTTGATTTCAGGAGGATAAGGGATAAAGCAACATTTAGTCGTCCTATGTCTTATCCAATTGGTATAAAGTATGTTATGGTTAATGGTGTTTTAGTTGTTGATGATGGAGAACCGACAAGGGCAAGACCTGGAAGGGTGATACTGAAAAAGAGAAAATAATCTTTTACCATGTCTTTTTACCATAATTCTCTTATCTCAATCTCGACTTTGGTTTCTAATTTGTTAGGTATCTCTCCAAAAAATCACTGAGTTCTGTTGGGAATATCTCAACTTTTCCTTTATCCATTAACTCTCCAACCTTTATTTTGTAATCCTCACCATAGATAATCCTTTTTGGATCAATCCTTACTGTTTCACTTAAGAAAATTATTGGAATTCTATTCTCTGTAGCAATTGATTCAATGCTTTTTACTTCTTCATCCTTTTTACTAGTCTGATCATAAAAGAAGAGGTTCTTATCACAAACAATAAAACAGGGTGTTTTGTTATGAGCATTAAGTTCTTTTATATAATTTAATGCTTCTTCATAATTTTTTTTACCAACCACCTTAAAATTCACGCCACTCTTGTTTTTGGAATAAGATTCAACAACATCTATTATTTCATCACCACCTATAACAAGAACTTCTAAGCTTGTTTCTCTCTCATTCTTCAAAACACCTACCTCACTCGCTTCACTCTCATTCTCGTTTGGGAGTTGTTGAAGGTTCATTTTTGATGAATATAGTAGACAGACTTTATAAATTTTGTTATTGTGAAGTAGTGGTTATTTAATTGGAGGTTTATTCATGTAGTGTTACTCATGGTTTTTGTGTGAATCTGTAGAATCCATGGATAACACAAAAATTATTAAATAGTATTAAACTACTAAGAAACTATGATTATAAAAAGGCTCAGACTCCACAATATAAGGAGTTATTTAGACGAGGAAATCACCTTCCCAGAAGGAAGCGTTCTGTTGAGCGGAGATATCGGAGCTGGGAAGAGCTCAGTACTCTTAGCTATTGAATTCGCACTGTTTGGGACAAGAGCTGAACTTCCAGCGAGCTCTTTGTTGAGAAAAGGTAAAAATCAAGGTTTTGTGGAGTTAGAGTTTCAGATAGATGGTAAGGATGTCATTATTAGGAGAAACTTGAAGAAGAACAGGGACAGGATAAATCAAACAGCAGGTTACATAATAGTTGATGGTGTTAAAAAGGATTTAATGCCTGGAGAGTTGAAAGATTTAGTAATAAGGATTCTTGGTTATCCACCATCACTCGCTGCTAAGAAAAAATCCCTAATCTACAGGTTTACTGTGTACACTCCTCAAGAGCAGATGAAGCAAATATTGTTTGAGAACAAGGAGGAAAGATTAAACACACTGAGAAAATTGATTGGAATAGACCGTTATAAAACAATAAGGGACAACGCTTCTATAGTACTAT
>CAZNLC010000060.1:0-4332 GCA_964573865.1 uncultured Methanosarcinales archaeon
AGGCTCAAGACCTACTCCCTTAGTGGGTTCCTGGGTTCGAATCCCAGCCCCCGCATTTTTATTTGTTTTCTTGTATGGTCTTGTTGGAGTAGTTGTCAATGTTACTCTTGCTACCTCACAAAGCAAAGTTTAGTGGATTGAGTGAGCATAGCACTTTTGGAAACTTTTTTAAACAACCAATTTTTCTTTTTTTCCATGATTGAGATAAAAGCAGTTGGTGGGTATGAAGAAGTAGGCCGTAATATGACAGCAGTCAAGATTGGAAAAACAGTGTTACTGTTGGATATGGGCCTTGAGTTGGAATCATATGTGAACTATATTGAAAATGAGGATGTAAGTGAAATAAGGGCTGAAGAGTTGATACTGAATAAAGCAATACCTAATGATAACTTTATATCAGCATGGACTAATTATGTTAAAGCGATAATTCCGACCCACGCTCACCTCGACCATATAGGAGCAATACCTTTCCTTGCAAGCAAGTACAAAGCGAGCATAATAGGCACGCCTTTTACAATAGAAGTATTAAAGAGAATACTTCGTGACAATAACTTCAAAATAAAGAATCAGTTGAGAACATTGAACGCTAATTCAATCGTCAAAATCTCAGAGGATATAAGTTTAGAGTTTGTTGGAGTCACACATTCAACACCACAAACAGTTATGCTTGCAATACACACAAATGAGGGTGTAATAGTTTATGCCAATGACTACAAATTTGATAATTTTCCAGTGCTTGGGAAGAAAAGCAACACTCAAAGATTGAAAGAACTTGGGAGAGAAGGTGTTTTAGCATTGATTGTTGACAGCACGAGAGCAGGCGAGCAGAGAAAAACACCTTCAGAGAGTGTTGCTAGGGACATGTTAAGAGATGTTATGCTTGGAACAGATAACAAACACAAAATAATGATAGTAACAACATTTTCATCCCACCTTGCAAGGTTGAAGTCAATAGTTCGCTTTGGAGAACGTTTAGGTCGTAAAATAGTCTTCTTAGGTAGGAGCTTATCAAAGTATGTAGGAGCTGGTGATTCCATACACATCACAAATTTTAGAGATAAGGTTAAAATAATCCAGTACTCTGACAAAATAAAAAAATTCTTGAAAAACATTGAAGACTCCGAAAGAGGAGACTATTTATTGGTTGTCACAGGACATCAGGGCGAACCAAACTCAGTTCTATCAAAAATGGTTGATGGAACATTCAAGTTTAAGTTTTACAAGGAAGAACCAGTTATTTTCTCATGCAGAACAATACCAACAAAAACAAACATAAAAAATAGAAAAAGGATTGAGGAGAAACTGTTGAAGAAAGGAGTGAGGTTGTTTAAGGATATACATGTTTCAGGACACGCCTCAAAAGAGGACCACAGGGATTTAATAAAAATGCTCAAGCCACAGCACATAATACCAGCTCATGGAACTCAAGAAATGGCAAAATCAATGAAGGAGTTAGGATTAGAAACAGGGTTTGATAATGTGCACTTAATGAGAAACGGTTCAACGATAAAGATAAAATGATGTAAAAACTAAGTAAAAATAATAAAAGGTGATGTACATGGGTGGAAAGAAAAAAACATCTAATGATGAACAGATAGGTTTCCACAAGGGAGCATTAACAACACTTGCTAAAGAGAGGCAAGAGTTCATAAGGCTCTTAGGAGTTGTGGAACAATTAATGCAATTACACCTTAACGCTTTAAAAGAGTTAGGCGTTGATTTAGAGAAGGAAGTGAAAGAGGATAAACAAGAAACAAAACCCAAAAAGAAAAAACCAATAGATGAAGTTCTTGAATAAAAACTCAACACAAACTCAAATATAGAGTTAAATTTATTAAGGAAAAAGCTTTATTTACAAACGATGGACATTTTCAAAGCAATATTTGAGAGAAGGAGCATAAGACACTACTCTGAAGTTCCTGTTGAGTGGGACAAGATTGTTAAGATACTTGAATCAGCAGTGAGAGCACCATCATCTGGAAATGTACAAAACTGGCGTTTCATAATAGTAACTGACAAGGAGCTCAGGAAGAAACTCTCAGAAATTTCATTGCAACAGTACTGGATGCAAGAAGCCCCAGTTCACATAGTCGTTTGCTCGGATAATTCTTTAATAAAAAAACTCTACGGCATTAGAGGAGAAAAACTTTATTCAATACAAAATTGTGCAGCAGCAATACAAAACATGCTGTTAACAGCAACAGCATTAGGACTTGGAACCTGCTGGGTTGGAGCTTTTGAAGAGGAAGCTGTGGCGCGATTATTAGGAATACCCTCTAATGTTAGAATACAAGCAATAATTACTATAGGTTATCCTGCTGAAAAACCACCAAAACCAAGAATATTCACTCTGGAAGATATCTGTTACTTTGAGAAGTACATGAACAAGATAAAAGACATAGATACAGTACTCTGGAACTTCAATGTTGTTGGAAAAACAATAAACGCCACAAAACACGTTGGAAAAACAGTCATTAAGGAGGTTGGGAAGCACCTACAAAAACTCAAGCGGAGCATTAAGAAAAAATAATTAGTAGTAATCTTGTAGATAATAACTTTAACATTGATTCACAGGACATCTTTCTCAAACAATTTTTTAAATAAGCACTTATACAAGTTGTTATAAATGGATTTTAACAAAATTGATGGAAATGGAAATCATAAGGAAGTTTTACATGAGGCTTTGAAGTTTTTCCCCTACTCTAAAATCCGTGAGGAGCAGAAACAGCTCATCCTTGATGTTTATGAAGCTTTGAGTAACAAAAAATCAATACTTGTGAACGCACCGACAGGAATTGGGAAAACAATAGGTGTTTTAGCACCAGCATTAAATCTCTCTCTAAAGAAAAAGTTAAGAGTTTTCTTCTTAACATCAAGGCACACGCATCACAAGATAGTTCTTGATACTGTGAAGAGAATAAACAAAGTTTTGAAACAAAATTTTGTAGTTGGCAACATTGTTGGAAAGAAAAACTTGTGCGGCTTTGATGTTTCAACAATGTACTCTTCAGAATTTTTAGAGTATTGTAAAATATTGAGGTCGAAGAATAAATGCCCTTTTTACAAGAGAATTATGAAAAACAACAAATTATCTGATGAAACTAAATCAACAGTAAACTTTCTAAAACAAAATCCCTCAACAACAGAGTTTATCAGAAGCTTAAGTGTTGAGAAAGGTTTGTGCCCATATGAAGTTACTTGTATCATTGCTAAAGAAGCACAATTAATAATTGCTGATTACAACCACATCTTTAATCCTTTCATAAGAGAGACCTTTCTCAATAAAATAAATGCAAAACTTGAAGAATCAATAATAATTGTTGATGAAGCACACAACCTACCAACGAGATTAAGAGATATAATGTCGGAGAGGATAAGCGAAAACACCGTAAAACTCGCGCTGAGTGAAAACGAAAATTTCAATTTGTCAGCTGAAGAAAAAATACTCTTCTTAAAAAGATTTTTTGATGAAAAGTTTAAGATGTTGGAGAATAAAAATCGAAAATCAAATTGGACAAACACAGGTTACAAACAAAACAACTTCAATGAATTGATTATTGCGAACGATGAAATCCTCAATTACATAGAATCTAAGTATGACTTAGACGAGTTCATTTCAGAATTAGTACTCAATGGAGATGAGGTTAGGGAAAAGCAGAGGAAGAGCTTTATAGGTAGGATAGGTAGTTTTTTAGAGTTAGTAGAAAAAACAACTCGAGGAAAGGATTCAGAATCATTTGTTACAATACTAAGTTTGGATGAAAGTAATAAAAGAGTTATTTCTTATAAATGTCTTGACCCTTCAATACTAAGTAAGGATGTTTTTAGCAGGAGTTATTCTGCAATACTAATGAGTGCAACACTCACCCCATTAAGAATGTATTATGAAGTATTAGGTTTTGAAAACGCAGTGATGAAGAACTACAAAAACCCATTTCCAAAAAAGAATAGATTGACACTTATTATTCCAGAAACAACAACTAAGTACGAGTTTAGGATTAAGGAGGAATTTAGTAAAGCAGCCAAGATACTTAGTAGAATAATAGGGGTTGTTCCTGGAAGGACAGCTTTATTCTTCCCGAGTTACTCTGTTATGAAACAAATTCTTGATTATTTAAAAACATTAACTGATAGAGAGTTCTTTATTGAGAAGAGAGCAATGTCCAAGGATGAAAAAACAAAACTCATAAACCATTTCTTAGAAACAAAGTCAGGTGTTTTATGCGGTGTTATAAGAGCATCCTTTTCAGAAGGAATAGACCTGCCGAACGCATTGAAAGGAGTGGTTATAGTTGGACTCCCACTAAATCCACCAACACTGGAAACCAGAAA
>CAZNLC010000061.1:0-4240 GCA_964573865.1 uncultured Methanosarcinales archaeon
TCAAGTGCTAAAACTCTTGTTATAAATAGTAAGGATTGGCATGATGTTTACACTGGTTTTGAATACGCAAACTTTAATGATTTTTCAAAGGTTTTGTTCTTTTCAGGACCTTTAAGCACTGATTTGGTCACAGCACAGATTCCCAAGGGGGATAGTGTTGTAGTGATAGAATCAAAGGACAGACCTTACTTTAAGGGCTATGCTGATTATTTGAAATCATCGGGTTTTGGTGATGTGACAGAGATAATAAGCTCAGACCCTTACTCTTTGAATAGGAGATTAGCTATTGAGGTTGATGCTAAAAAGTTTATTGTGATAAGTGATGCTTTTGGTTATGATGCAATCTCTGTTGCTCCATACGCTTATATTACTAAGTCATGGGTTGTTTTTGCAAGCAAAGCTAATGTTGCAAGTGTCTACGCTCTGTTAAAAACTCAGGGAGCAGAGTATGTTTTGTTGTATGGACATCTCAACAGAGAGGTTTATTCATCATTAAAAACTTTTAATCCAGAAATCATTAATAATGAGAACAGGTTTAAGGATAATTTGGCAATAGCTGAAAAGTTTATGAAGCTTAAAAAAACTGATTCAATACTTGTTTCAACAGGTAGTTTTATTGAGAGTGAAATAATGACAGGTGCTGATGGTAATAGTCCTGTGTTGTTCACAGGTTTGAATAAGATATACCCTGGATTCCTTGATTTTCTCAAGGAGCATGACATAAAGTTTGTTACAGTGGTTGGGAATGAGCTTATACCTATAGGCACTAAGATTAGAGAGGTTACTAACAAGAAGGTTGCTGTTTTTGTCAAGTTTGGTCAAGGTTTTACAGGCGGTGTTAGGAAGACAGGTCAGGTTTATGCTTTAACTGTTTTTCCACTACCTCACTATGTTATAAAACTTAACATCATGTCAGTAAACTATGATCCAAAGAAGAAACTCTTGCTTGTTAAGTACACAAACTATGGTAATATGCCTGCTTATATGATGTCCAATATCCATATAAAATCGAATGGTGAGGAGGTTTTAGTTGTTAATGATAAAAACCCTGTCTTTGTAGAGCCGAACCAGAACATAACTATTGTTTATAATGCTGATTTGAGTGATTACACCTCAACTAATCTAACCGCGGAATTTTACACTTTATACGGTGAAGGTCCTGATATTATGGATAGGTATGTTTTGGAGCCATTAAAAGTCGCTCCTCCTGTGACTTTAAATGTTGGTTTTGCTGAAGTTACTAATAGAGCAGAACTGGAGTTGTTAGGTGTGGTTTACAATAAAGCGTTGAAGAGATTTTTGATTAAGGTTAAGAATATTGGGGATGTGAATGCTTATGTTGATGCCCAGTTGGCTAAGGTTGTAGTTGATGGCGTTGAAAAAGACCTCTACTTTGGAAAACCATTGCGTATTACTCCTGATGATGAAAAAACACTTATGATAAAAACAACGCTCTCAGAGGCAGATATACTCGATAATCCCACAGTTAAGGTAATTATTCTTTATGGAGAGGAGCCTGACTTACTCACTAAGAGAATATCTAAGGAGTTAGAGTTAAAGGTTAGTTCTGGAGTTGGGATTACAGGAGCATTCTTAGGTGTTAGTATTGCAGGAGTTAGTTTAGGCTTCTGGATTGTAGTGTTAGTTATTGTTATTGTACTCTTCTTCATAATCAAGAGGAAGAAGAGGTAATTTTTTCTTTTTAACTAACGACAAGTTGTCGGAAAACTTTATAAATATTTATCTTATTATGTTTCTTATGGCAGAGATAATTGCTGTGATGTCTCCGAAAGGAGGGGTTGGTAAAACATTCATCGCTTCAACCCTTTCACTGTGCCTGGCAAAACTTGGTCATCGTGTTTTAGTTGTTGATACTGACCTTCACAGTTCTAACCTATCAATTTACTTGGGCATGAGTAATATAACAACCTCACTTAATGATGTTATTAAGTATAATTCTCCAGTAGAAAAAGCAATATTTCATTTTAATTCCATGTTGGACATACTACCAGCAACAACAAGTATTGAACTAGAAGAAGTCAATTTTAATATTAAGTATTTGAGGGAGTTGTTCTTTAAGCTTTCCAAACACTATGATTTTATAATCATGGACACAAAACCCGGATTTTCAAAAAATAACAAGGCGGTTGCTTCCTTATCCGATAAGATTTTACTTGTTTCAACACCTGACATTCCAACACTTATGACAACGCACAAACTATGGGTGATGTTGAGAAGCAAACACTTTGCAAAACAACAACTTAACTCTAATGTTAATGCAGAACTTGTACTGAACAAGGTTACAAGAGCATACTATGAATTAAGAAACTATGAAGTTGAGGAGCTGATGGATATTCGTATTGCAGCTGTTGTGCCCTTTGATAGGAGGGTTTTGAGAGCAGTAGCTTTGAGGATAGAACTGAAAGGTGGAAGAGCGTTTAATGCGATTTTGAAGCTCGCTCGTAGCTTGAGTGAAAGCTCTAATATTCATACTAAAAAATGGTTGAAAGGGTTAAGCACAGTTAATCCTGAAAAGGAAAAACCTCACTTTAAACACAAGACAAAGAAGTTTTTGTTTTTTAGGTTCTAACCAATCAAAAATTCAATCACAGAATTAATTTTTATATTGCTCCATACTTCGCGTATATTGCGAGTTCAAGTATTATCAATATAGAAATAAATAATAACACATAATAATCAGAATCCAGGCTTACTCTTTCATTCTTTAAGAATATGTTCTTGAAGGCTTCTTCCAGAGAGGTTTCATTCCCAACAACGAATGATTTTCCACCTGTATAATTTGATATTGTTTCTAAGGTATTAATATCAATCTCTGGTAGAGTGTAAGTGTAATTAGTGATTTTTGTCAAGTTGCTTTTATTGATTATTGATTGCATCTTCTCAAAAAAAGCCATTGTTTTGTTGTTGTTTCCAATACCTATAGAATAAACAACAATATGTTTGTGTTCGAGAGTTTGTATTGTCATATTAACATCAGAACCTTCATTGTTCTTACCATCAGTTATTAGAACAACAGCTTTATTCTTATCACTGTGATTCAACATTGAAGCAGCGGTTATTAGAGCATCACCTATTGCTGTTCCACCTGTTTCAGATGCACTTATATTCCTTATGCTTCTCTTTATCTTACCATAATTTGTTGTTGGTTCAAGTAATCTTGTAGTATTCCCAGAAAAAGCTACAATACCAATCCTGCTGCTCTCTGGAAGATTATACAACCACTTTAAAGCAACTGTTTTTGCAACTTCCAACCTGTTCGGTTTATAATCAGGAGTCAACATGCTTGAAGAAGTATCAATCGCCAAAACAAAATCAGTATTTGAAACTGGTCTTAACATGTTAAGTTTTATGGAGTTAGTTGCTACTAAAAACAACAAGGTTATAATAATGATTTTTAACACGAGTAGCAAGGGACTTACCGAGAATCTTTTATAACCTTCAACACGTTTTAAAGTTTCAAAGTTGCCAAACTTAATTATCCTATCCTGCCTCAACTTTGACATGAAAAAATAGGTTATTATGACTACAGCTTCAAGTATTAGTAAGAGTATAATGCTCTTATACGGAAGTTCTAAAAAAATCCTCAAGCCAAAAAAGTTTATCTCCATTTTAAACCACTATCTTTATCACATTTAGTATTCATTATCCACTAGGTCCTAAGTCAACCCTGTTAAAGAATTTTATGAACGCGTCTACAAAGTTTTCATTAGTATGAACTTTGAAAAAATAAGCCCCGGCGTTTTTGAACAACCTTTCTATAAAAGCTTCTTGCCTCTTTGCTAGCGTATTGTATTGTTCTCTAATTTTGTCTACATTCACCAACACGATTTTTCCAGTGTCGGGATCAGCTAAGTACATACTTCCAATACCTTCAGGCAGTTCAGAATCGCGAGGGTCTCTCACCATAATGCCAAACACAGCTCTGAATTTATTACTATACTTTTGCAAGTCATCAAACATTCTTGGGTTTGTACTCATAAAATCAGATATTAGAAAAACAACAGTGTCTGGACCAAATGTTTTTAACAAAACTTCTGGAATACAATCCCAGTTTTTGACACCGCCGTAATACTTCGGTTCTGACATGATTCGTGTCATAGAATAGAAGTTGTCCATGCTTGCTGACGGATCAAGAATGAACTTTATCTTATCTGAAAACATTATCAAGCCTGATTTGTCACCAGAGTTTATTGCTGTGTAGCATAGTATTCCAGCTATG
>CAZNLC010000062.1:0-4234 GCA_964573865.1 uncultured Methanosarcinales archaeon
ACATGAGGTATAACAACAGAGAGTGCGATAACCAAAGCAACCATAACATTAAAATTCTTCTTATCCCTACCTAAAATATGTGTTCTTGACAAAACTGCGAAGACTACAGTAAATATTAGTATGAACGGCAGTATAACATCTGCTATTCCCAAATCAACAAGATATTGGATGAAATCTCCAAAGAGTGTTCCTTGAGCAGCCATCTTACCACCTTTTTATGTTTTATACCTCATTTTACAACTTTTATATTTAAAATCTTTTCGTGTTTTTAAATCTTGTTATGCAATATTAATTATATTATAGATTACCCACCAAATTATTCTATTCTTCCTTTTTCTCCTTTGTTTTTGGAGAAGCTGTAACAAAGAATATTGCACCTCCCATGAGTGCAATGAAGAGTATTCCAGCCCAAACCTCGGGCGTGATATAACTACTGAAAAACTCAAACACGAATTCAAGCCAACTCTCACCAGAGCTTGTGTGCATAGAGTTCAAGAATATAAGAGCTAAACCAATAAACATCATGACTGTGAAGAGAGTTGCCCATCCACCCTGAAGAAAGAAACCCTCTGCCTCTTCCTTGTGGAATGAACCTACAAGTATAAGGAACAATATGGAAATTATTAGAAGGAGAACTGCATTAGAAGTTGTTTCTGTTATTATTTGAACAAGTTTGTTAGAAGCGACAACGAAAAAGGCTATTACAAAAGCAACAGTTGCGTTCAAATTCTTTTTTGTAATTGTTTGGTCGCCAACCTTTTCAGTCCCAAAAATTTTAGTCTTCTCCAATATTGCAAACACAATTGTGAAAACAAGCAAGAAGGGCAAAACAACATCAAAAACTCCAAGTTTGTCTACAACAGTGATTAGTGAGGCTCTCAACGCAGATGTCATATAAGAAAACCATACAAGTATACTATTTAAAACTTTCGTTTAAAAACTTAAGATAACTCACATATATAAATGAAAACCTTCAATTCCCAACCTTTCACGACTTAAATCCTTGCTTATAATGTAAAGTTGGGATTTATAGCAGCTAAGAGCTTTCTCCTTAACACTGAAAACTCTATCATTCAAAACAAACTTGTAATCTACGCTGTTATGCTTTGTGTTTAACCAACGACCAGTTTTTATATTGAGAATCTTAAGTTTAGGAGCAAATGTTAATAATCTGAAATTGAAACCTTTACCAAAAAAATTTTTAGCAACACTCACAACTAATCTATGAACAGTTCTATGCAAAAAATGACCATACTCACCAAATGAATTGTGTGTCAACACCAAATCAGGTTTTATCCTCAAAAAATACTTTTCTATCTTATCCTTCAAAACATTGAAAATAAGGTTCTCAACATAATCCTTACTAAAGGAAAGAAGCTTGTCCTCATAATTGAGTTTATCAACACAGTCTAAAATCTTTGATTTCACCCCTAAAGTTTTTGTAGCCCTCTTAAATTCTAAGGCGCGAGTACGCCTTAAAACACTCCTCTCAGAAGCATTGGTTGCTTCTCCTAAACCGTGAGAAACACAAAGGACAAATGCATTATCTTTAAAACTGCTTAGAAAACCACCTGCGAACAATGTTTCATCATCAGGGTGAGCTACAACACTTAAAACACGCGTGTTCTTAGAAAACCTTAAGCAGACCATTCTAAACACCTAAACTATCTCCTTCCAAAACTTTTTACAATATTAAGCAGCTCATCAGCCTTTTCTATCTCAAAAAAATCCTTCATTGCAATAGAAGCAACACTTCTTGGTTTCTTCTTTTTAAAAACAACCAAGCTGAGTAACCCAAGCAGTTTTGACACAAAAACCACATTAAAATGCTTCCTATCACCAACCTCTGTTAGGATTATGTCAGTGTTCTTTTTTGCAATAACATCAAAATCAGAATTAACATCAAATGCTTTGAAACCAAGTTGTTTGAACTTCTTTGAAAAAACAGACTCTTTGCCTGTGTTAAGATTATCAACATTATCAAATTGTGACGGAACAACAGGTTTAAAAACACTCTTGCCAAACAACTTATAAAGTTTAACAGCTTTTTGCAGGGTAATTCTTGAGTTACCATATTCATAATCATAAACCATCTTCCTACTAACACCAAGGTAATCAGCAACATCCTTCAAAGACATGTTCAATTCTCTTCTCTTCCTCTTGAAGACCTCACTATTCACTGTTAAGGTCTCACCAGCACGACTGCTTGTTAGAAAGACAACTCCATTACTAATTATTTGTTTAAAAGTCTCAAAATTCACAGTGTTAACACCAAACCTTGAATACATAACACCATCAACCAACTTACTTCCAGCGTAAGATGATATGATGAATGGTATTGCCTTCAAAAAATAAGCTGTTCCCTTCAACCTCAAAGCAGTTTGTTCTGAAATAGAATTAGCATCTTTCAAAACTTTTATTAATAGAGTGTTCTTACCATTAGCAATAATATCAAATACCCTTGTACACTGCTTAACAGCGTAGTTATTGCGTAGCAGAAAAATACTAACTTCCTCAATCATAACCTCCCTATAATTCATAATATTATAATTTACAAGTTTATTTAAAAATTTTTTCACAAAAACGAAGATTATAAAAAGAAGTTAAGAAAATAAGAAAGATGAGTTAAGAGGAGCTAGTGAGGTATAAAATGATAACCGCAAAACGAATTCTCGGGAAAAAGGTTGTGGATGTTGAGGGAAAAGAAATTGGTTTCTTAAAAGATTTAGTAATAAAAAATGGGAAAGAAACAGAGATTGTAGAGCTTGTTATTAACAATAAGAAGAAAATCTTCAAGATAAAACCAAATGTAAAGAACATAGCAATAAACATCACAATAAACTCTCAAATCTCCAAACTAAACACAGCAGAAGTAGAAAAGGATGATTTAATGCTTAAAAAACACTGCTTGGAAAGCCAAGTCCTAAATTTGAACAATAGGAAAGTATTGAGAATCAACGATGTTATAATAAACAAGAGAAATGGTAAATTTGTTATCTCTGAAGCTCTCTACTATGAAACACCTTTCAAACCGATGAGAAGAAGGATAAAGTGGAAGTTCCTAGAACCAATAGTCGAATCCAATACAACACTAAGTGAAAGATTAAAAGAGATACCTGCAACAATAATCACATCAATGATGAAGAACATGACTGAGAAAAAGAAAATCATTATATTCAAATTATTAGACGATGAAAAAGCAGGAGAGGTTTTATCAGAACTTGACGAAAACACCCTGTTAAAGATAATAAATGAGATTGAAGAGCAAAGAGTAGCAAGGTTGATTGAGGTTTTACCACCAAACAAAGCTGCAAAGATACTGAGACAACTAAGAAAAGAAAAACAAGGAAATATATTAAGCTTTTTGAAAATGCAAAGTGTTAAGGTGATAAGCGAATTGTTAAGATATCCAAAGAACAGCGTTGGCAGTGTTATGAACACTGAAATAATAAAAATACTGGAAAAAAACACAGTTAGTGAAGTCATCGACATGCTCAGAGCAAAGAAACCAAACGAGAGCTCTCCATACTACCTCTACATAGTGAGGGACGATAAAAGACTCGTTGGTGTTGTCTCACTAAGAACTTTAATAACCTCGGAACCAAACCAGAAAATGGGGGATGTGATGACAAAAAACCCAATAACAGTGAATGTTTACGACAAGAAATCAAAGGTTTTGAAGAAACTCTTAAAGTACAGATTCTTAGCACTGCCAGTAGTTGATGATAATAATAGATTAATGGGAATAGTGCAAGCTAAGGATATACTTCCAAAATTAGCTTTTAAGAAAAAATAAAGAATAATAAAGGATTAATCCAAAAATTTGTGTTCTAACGAAGCTTATACTTAGGGCACTTCTTACACTGTTCTGGAGGATTATTAACATCTATAGTTTCTGGACAATCAGGAAAAGTGCCTCTACAGTTTGGAAACTTACCAGTTCTTGATTCAAAAGCCTTCTGCTCACGAAGCCATTTAGGAGCTGTTTTAGCAACCTGCCTTCTGCTTTTCTTTGTCATAAAAACAAGTAAGAAACATTAAAGTTAAAAAGTTTTCTAAAATAATTGCTATAAAGTAAAATGCTAATAGGAGAAACCAAAACACATAAAAACAAAAAGTTGAACTAAAAAACATAATCACAAAATATATCACAAAAATATGAAAGATAAAATAATAAGATAGGTAATTATGTGAGCTAAACAAAAAAATCGACATAAAATAAAATATCATGTTT
>CAZNLC010000063.1:0-4081 GCA_964573865.1 uncultured Methanosarcinales archaeon
AGAGGTTTATATCCAATATTTGTTAATTCAAACAATAAAGCAATAGGAAGAATAGAACAATTCCTCTATGGTGAGATTGTACATTATGAAAAACTTTCACATGATGAAATTAAAGATTTGGTAATTAATAAAAAGGCATTTCTTGTAGAAACAATAAACAAACTTGATAAAAATATTATAGTGAAACTCGAAGAGAAAAAGCAAGATTATCCAATCTTAGCACCATTATTGTTCATGCATGAAGAAACAATTAAGACTATAATCGAAGTCGCAAGCTTAAATGTAAATCTTTAATCTTGGAAGATGAAGTATATGTTAGTAGTTGTTTTAGGATGTAAACCAGTAGGAAAGTTGAAGAAATCGAGAAGTGAACTATTTTTAAGAGTGGAAAAAGCAGCACACATCATCAAATCTTTGAAGAAACCAAAAAATAATAGAATTATAGTTGTTCTTTCAGGAGGGACAAAACACAACGAATCAAAAGAAATGTTAACCATGCTTAAAAGTATTCTCACAAAACAGGAACTTAAAAAACTTAACATATTAGTTGAAGATAAATCAAACACAACTTTTGGAAACGCAATATTCACAAAACAAAAGATTGAGGAAAAAATAAAACTTAAAGGTAGAAACTTAAAAGACAAGATTACAAAAATTTTGATTGTAACCTCTGATTATCACGCAATGAGAGCAAAGTTTCTATTTGAGAATGTTTTTAACACAGAGATAAAAACAGTTGTCATAAAAACAAATAACTTAGTTTCAAGGATACTCGAACCGATAAAATTCTTAGTAGATATTGTGAGAATCACACTCTATAAAATCACACAAAAATCATATATTAGAGTGAATTAAAAATGCAAACAAAAAACCTTGAGAAAAAGGTGGTTGAAACAATAAAAAAATTTAAATTAATCTCTAAGAACGACAGAGTTGCAGTTGCTGTTTCTGGAGGAAAGGACTCAATGGTTTTATTACACATTCTGAACAAACATTTCAATGTCACACTATTATTTGTGGATTTAGGTATAGAGAATTTTTCACAAGAATCTCTAAATATAATTAAAAACTATTGTAAAGATAACTCATTAAATCTAAAAGTCCTTTCATTTAAGGAAGAGTTTGGTTTTTCAATGCAGGAAGTTTATAAAGTATTACCAAAACTTAAAATAAGAGCATGTACAGCATGTGGAGTTCTCAGAAGGTACATACTGAATAAGAACTCAAAACAATTTGATAAAATAGCAACCGGACACAACTTGAATGATGAGTCAATCTCAGTTTTGATGAACATATTCAAAGCAAATATAAGAGCGAATTCCTCACTCGGTCCAAAGACAGGAATTTTAGTTAGTAAAAAATTCGTACAAAGAATAAAACCCCTGTATTTCTGCACAGAAAAAGAAGTATTGGATTACGCTGAAGCACACAAGATACAGTTTCTTAAGAAACAATGCCCTTTGAGAGGCGAACCCTTTAGATTATTCCTTTCAAAAAAATTGCAAATTCTAGAATCAGAGTATTATAAAAACACATTACACTATAACATAATAAACTCATTCCTAAAATACATAAAACCAAAAACCACTAATCATTTCAAAAATGAAACAATTAATTATTGTCAACTGTGTGGAGAACCTTCATCAGCAAAGATTTGCAATTCCTGCAAATTAAGGTTAAAAATAGAAAAAGAATTAAAAAGAGCAAAGTAAGAATTTAAGAATTTTAATAATTTGAGAAAGATAAAAACAAAATTTAATAAAAAACAGCACTTAAAATAAGTTATGATGTTCACAGATATAATAATACCAGAGGATAATGAGAAAAAGTTCATGAAAATAGCTCCGAAACTTGATTTAAAATCAATATGCTTTGTTTACAAAACACAAGACTTTGAAGAGAAAAACAATGAAATTTCTGATTATGATGGAGAAATAAAAATTTTTAAGGGAATGCTATTGAGCAATGCTGAACTTTCAAAAACCAGAAAACTGAGGAAAAAACTAAAACCAGACATAATACTCACAAATGAATCATCAAGAAAAGCATTCTCATCACAAGTTGACATAATTTTTGAGGTTGAAAATCAGAAAAAAGACTTTTTAAGATTTATTAATTCAGGTTTCGACTTTGTAAAAGCACAACTCGCCAAGAAGAATTATTCTATGATTGGTTTTTCCTTCTCACAAATCCTCAATTCTGGAGTATTCAACAGAGTGAATTTATTCTCAAGATTAATACAGAATGCTACTATTTGTAGAAAGAAGAAGGTTGATGCTGTAATCGCATCATTCGCCAGAAAGCCATACGAAATGAGAGCTTACCACGAGTTGTTTAGTTTTGGAGCAATGCTAAAGATGGAAAGCAAACAACTGAAGGAATCACTTGAGAACACATACAAAAGAATAATCTTTAATGAAAAACTCAATTCTGGAAAGATCATTGAGAGGGGAGTTGAGATTCTCACTGAAGAAGAAATCAAAAATTTGCTTGAAAAACACAAACGCACAGAAAAACACTAACCATAATAAAATAAAATCAACACTAAAAACCCAAAACCATGCGAAAACACAATATAGAAAAAAACAATGCAAACTTCATTCTACTAATTATCATAATTTTAGTAACTTCCTCAGCAATAAAACTTACATCTTATGAAATAAGACCAGTTCACCACGATGAAGCTGTTTGTGAGTTTATAGCCGAAGAATTCCAGAATGGTGACTACAAATATGAACCAGAATACCACACACCTCTAAATTTTATTTTGCTATCAACTTCTATAAAACTCTTTGGAACAAACATAAATGGACTGAGATTATTGTATGTGATATTTAGCATTATAACATTACTTGTCCTATCATTACTCATTAAGGAATTTGACAGGCTCCAATTTTTAGCATTAGTGGTGATGATGGCGTTCTCACCAATACTCAACTACTATTCCAACTACGCTTATTTTGAATCCTACTTCACATTATTTTATACACTGTTCATAGTAGCAATAATAAAATTGTTCCACAAAAACACAAAATACCTCTACATCCTAGGATTGAGCTCAGCACTCATGCTATCAATCAATGAAGTAACATATGTTATAATAGCACTCTCACTAATAAGCCTGATGGTTACAAATAAATTACGAAAAATAAAAAGTAAAAATGCCAAACCAAAAAACACTCCTAAAAACAAAAAGGAGTTGAAGAAAGACCTGATAAAAATTACCATTTCAATCATTATATTTATAACACTAACTCTAACATTCTTCTCGGTTCTCTTCAAACAGAATCCTATTATTAACATAGAAAAATCACTTGTCTACAACATACACAAATCCTACTCAACAGGGCAGAACAAACCACCGCACTACTACATCACAGTTTTGCTTCTTGAATTACCAACACTTATAATCTTCTTAACCGTGCTTATCTCAACAATTATGAAAGGAAAAAACAAACTTTTTACAATAAAAATTCAAAACTCAAAAACACTTTACTTTCTTGTAATCCTCTCAACACTCCTTCTTATCACCCTATCAATAGTTCCTTACAAAACACCTTGGAACACAATATTCCTTATAACACCCATCATATTTACAGCATCATTCTTCTTTAAAGAAAATAATGAAAAAAACCAAAAGACAAAGGAGAAAATACTGCTAATACTTGCAATAACACTCCTGCTAACAACAATAAGAGTAAACTTCTTTGACTACGATAATCCACAAACGAATCCTCTTTCATATGTGCAGGCACAGAGAACTATAAAACCAATTATCAGACACATAATTCTGAAAAATCCAGAAAGAGGAATAGTTGTAAGCAATGAGTACTGGCCAATCCCATGGTATCTTAGAAACTATAAAGTAGAATACTACTTTAAAAAACCAAACTTCAAGATTAAGTATAGTGATTATGATTTCATGATATTTGATACTGAAAACATTGAAGACTTTAAAAACAGCACGAAAAAGCAGTATCAAAAATTCATTGTACAAGATTTTGAGATAAGACCTGGAGTAACACTGTACTTGGTTGAACACAAACCTTAAAGTGAATTATCTCGAGAGTGAGACTAAAGT
>CAZNLC010000064.1:0-3977 GCA_964573865.1 uncultured Methanosarcinales archaeon
CTGTTTGGTATTCAGAAGCAGCTATTGATAAATTTAAGTTATTCTATAAGCATGAGTCAGAGGCCACTTGGAATCACAAAAAACTTGTTGGTTGTCCAACTGGTAGTTATGTAAGCTGCTCCAAGAATATTGATTTGTCAGGTTATCCAAACGGTAACTTACAGTATTATTTCAGGATTAATGATAGTCAGGGCAGAGTGACAGAATCACCTGTCTACACGGTTAGGGTTAGAAATTGAGTTATAACTTGAAATTTTTTATTATTCTTATTTCTTATATTTTTGTATTATTTTTTTATTTATCCTTCATTATTTTTATTCTTGCTTTGTCATTATTATTTTTTTATCATTCTTACCAACTTTTTTCTTATTTTAGCCTTGTTCTGTTGCTAAAAACCAAAAGCATTTAAAACACCAGTATTTTACCCCTAATACTATGATGCTGTTAACACTGCAAGAATTGGTGGATATGTTTTTTATGACTATACTCTTAGGGTTAATATTTGAGGGTTTTTTGAGAAGACTTTTCAAGCCAGGTTTAGACTCATATTACCTTGTTAATAAATTATTTGATCTTGAATCGTTTAAGATAGCTGTTGTTGTCGTTGCACCAGCTATTATTTTGCATGAGTTAGCTCATAAGTTTGTTGCTCTAAGCTTTGGAATGTATGCAACATTTCACGCTGCATACTCTTGGTTATTTTTAGGTCTGCTTATGAGGATTTTTGGTTTCCCATTCATTTTCTTTGTCCCAGCTTATGTTTCTATTCTTGGTGAGGGTTCTTATTTACAGTACGCTCTCATCGCTGCTGCTGGTCCTTTCATGAATCTTTTGATATGGTTTGTTTCTTCACTGATGGTGAGGCATGCTAAAAAAAGGTCTGGTTTTAGAAGGGGTTTTAGGAGGAACAAATTGTACTTACCTGTTCTAATGCTCACAGCAAGAATTAATCTTTTCCTTTTCATATTCAATATGCTGCCAATTCCAGGATTTGATGGTTTTAAGTTTTTTTTCGGCTTGATTAAAGCAATATTTTAGTAAAAAGTTGAGGTTGTTAAAATGGAGTTTGAGAATGATGAAGGAAATAATGAAAGTTCTAATAGGAATGTTGAGAAGAAGGTTGAGCATAAGAATGTGCAGAACACTAAACCAGGTCCTAATGTTATAGGTGAGAATTCACTGGTTGGGATTCACTATGTTGGGACATTTGATGATGGTAAAGTTTTTGATTCTGTTAAAGAGAAGGTTTTCAAGTTTAGGATTGGTTCTAACGCTGTTTTGAAATCCTTTGAAAACGCATTGATAGGTATGAAAAAGGGTGACACTAAGAGGATAAGGTTAAAGCCTGAAGAGGCCTATGGTCTGAGGAATGAGGCTTTAGTTGTTGCAATTCCAAAGAACACTTTAGAGGGTAAGGTTAAGCTTGAACCTGGCAAGCATTTAGTGTTCACAACACCAGATGGTTCAAAGGCTTACGCTGAGATAAAAGAGATCAAGGGAGATGATGTAATCCTTGATTTAAACCATCCATTAGCAGGTAAAGCCCTTAACTTCGATGTTGAGATAGTTAGTGTTGAGGAATAAATTTTATTAAACTTTTTTATTAATCTTTATTTAATTATTTTAATTATTTTATTTTTTATTCTTGTTTATTCTTTATTCTTATTTAATTCTACAATGTTCATATAATCACTTTCTCATTATGCTGCTTTGCTAAATATTCACACCAAGCTTTCTTAAAGCATATTCCATCTTTCTTAAAGAATCTTTTGCCGCTACATTATTTGGGTCTATCTCTAGAATTTCTCGATATGTATCTGCCGCATCACGAAGCCATCCCTTAGTTGGAAACTTTAAATATGCAAGTTGGTATAAAAAAGCTAGTTGCATGAGAAGCTCTATATTTTTTGGTTCTTTATTTAGCGCTATTGATACTAAATTCGTAGCCTCAAGAAGAGCGTTACCGCTACCTTCCACGAATGCAAGGCATAGAGAAAGATCAAGCAACTGCTTTGTAGTAATTCTTGGGTCTAATTTAATTTTGTTTACCTCGTCCACAGCTTTTTCCTCGTTTTTAAATTCAGCATATGTTTTTACCAATCCTATGCGTGCTTCTAAATTATTAGGTTCTTTTTTTAACACAATCTTGTAGTGTTTTAAAGCTTTTTTTAAATATCCTTTTCTGTCTGTTTGCCTATATTTTTGGTAGAATAAGTCTGCTAACAAACGACGAGCTTCTAAATCTCTAGGGTTTTCTCTTATTCTCCTGAGATAGTATCTTTCTGGAGTCTCTTCAGGTTTTCTTTCTAATCTTTTTTGTTCGAGTATTAAGCTGCTTATGTCTCTTTCTAGTTCTTCTATTGCTTTGTATTCCTTATTCCAACATCTTCTTATTATGTCATCAATTTGTGCTGGAATTTCTTTGTTTATCTCATGAACTTCTCTTGGTATTCTCTCTATTGGTTTTCTAAGGGTTAGCGTCTCATAAATCACAGATCCTAACTGTGATATGTCTGTTATTTTGCTCGCTTTTTGTGTTGTTCCTGAATAGTTTGAAGGGCTCAAGTAAATTCCTGCTTCGTCTGACGGGCTTAAGTATATACCTGAGCTGTTTCCATCAATCACTTCTCCTGATAGGTTGAAGTCTATTATCTTTATTTCTTGTTCTTCTGTTCCATAGTGTTTTATCATTATGTTTGACGGTTTTATATCACCATGAAAGAAGCCTTTTGAGTGGAGGTTTTTTATTGCTTTAACTATATCTTCAATAAGGGAAAATGAGTATTGTGTTGGTAAGAATCTTTGTTTTTTGGCTTGTTCTTGAATTATTTCTTTAAGTGTCTTTGTGTTCTCGGGAAATTCAAGAACTAGAACTTTTTTCCCTTCCCTCTCATAAATTCCCATGCACTTAAGCATTTCTTTTATGTTTATTCTGCTGTACAAACCGTACTCTTTTTCTATAAATTCATTGAAGCCTTCATTCTTTGGAATCTTCACAGCAACCTGTTGTCCTTTAAACACCGCTAAGTAAACTTCACTGTAAAAACCCTCTGATAGCTTCCATTTTAATTCTATTTTTGATTCTAAGTTATCTCTCATAGTTCTTAGTAAGACAAAAAAGTATATAAATTTTATGCATATTACTCATTTTGTAATAGTAAAAACACTTGTTTTAGAAATCATTTATTCTCCTCTGTTTCTTGCCGAACTCTTCAAGGTATTTTGGCGGTATCACCCTTCTAAATTCAAAGCCGAAATCACTCAACATCTTTAGAGCATTTGGTGTTATCCTTGGACAAGCGAGTATTCCCCTCACTTCACTTACTCCCTTGAGTTTTTTTATTTTCTCAACATACCTTCTTAATTGCGAGACAGCTTTTAGGTCACCAACATACCTTTTTGTTTCTACAACTACTAATCTCTTATTTTTGTCATAGCCAAAAACATCTATAAAACCATACTTTGTGTGTTCTTCCCTGCTCAACGGTTTGAAACCTTCTTCAATGAGTTCTGGTTTTCTCATTATCATCTCTGCCATGTCACGCTCACTTCCACTTAAGACAAGTTTTTCATCGTCTTTTAGATTTTGAGCTTCAAAGAAATAGATTTTTCTGATTATTATGTCCATGTACTCCTTGAATTTTTGGTTTGTCGTTTTTACAATCACTAGTTTCTCCCCAGAGCTATCGTCTTCTTTTACATAGTAGCTTGTTCCTTCCTTCATATAATTTATTGGATTGTTGCCCTTCGGTTGGTGTATTAGTAGTGTTTTATCGCTTTTTATTACTATAATTCTATCACCATAGTCTAAATAACTCTCAGCCCTGCCTTTGTAAAGCACTTTGCACATTGCTCCAAGAACTATTGTCAAGTTTTTACTCAGGGCTTCCCTTATCTTTGCAGAGAATTCCTCCAGTAACATTTTATTACCTTTGCAATGCTTTGTACAACTTACATAAACATGATATTTTATTTTA
>CAZNLC010000065.1:0-452 GCA_964573865.1 uncultured Methanosarcinales archaeon
AAAAGCGGACCCGGAGGGATTCGAACCCCCGACCTGCAGCTTAGGAGGCTGCCGCCCTATCCAGACTAGGCTACGGGTCCATTCAAAAACAAAATCATAAAACAGAGTCAGTGGTTTTTAATACTATTTTTAAAACTTTTTAAAACATTTCAAAATATTTTAAAACTTCTCTGCTAATTTAATATCATCTTCCATTACTGTTTTTCTGCCTGAGTGTTTTGATAATGCAAGTGCTTTCTTTGCTATTTCTAAGCCCTTTTCTGTTAGGTAATCACAGAGTTCTTCTACTGCTTCATCACTCACCCTTTTAGCACCAGCATGAATCATTAATCTCTCCACTGGTGCCCTTGGTATTATGTGTGTTTTCCTTTGCATTTTTACACCTTTAAATCATTCTTGAATCATTCTCACTCAAAAATTTCTTTCTCACTAAACACTTCTGCTTGGAATTT
>CAZNLC010000065.1:462-3932 GCA_964573865.1 uncultured Methanosarcinales archaeon
TTTATAAATCTTATTCCTCAAGTCCTGCCACGCATTGCTTGGAAGCATTGCTTTTTGACACACCATTCTCAACGCTTGTTCTGGTGTTGCATTGTATTCAATAAAAACCTGTGGTAATAATAGTCCAGAACCGAAGGGTCCTCTAATGATCAAACCATCCTCTTCAATCTTTATCTTGTTTAAGTATTCTATTGGGTGTTTCACTTTTATGAGTTCTGGCGGTGTTAGGATTGATATTTCAATGATTATATCTTTTAATTCCTCTTTTGTGATTGGATAAAACCTTGGGTCTTCAAATGCTGCTGCTCTTGCAGCGTTGATTATTCCCCTCCACAATGGCATTATTGGTTCTGGATAACCAATACACCCCCTTAACTCCCCTGTTTTTGTGTTTAGTGTTACAAAAACACCCTGTTTTTTAGAGTATTTCCTCTTTAATTCATTGTTTATTCTTAATTCTTCATTATCAAGTGCTGTTCTTATTGATTCCCTTGCAAGTTTTAACAGTTCCTTTTTGTCCTCTTCTGGAATCTTCATTTTTCCCATTTTACCACTTGTTTTGTCCTCTTTTTCTTTCTACTCAAACTTCATTATTCTCCCTGGGAAGTCCTCTTTCATTAACAACACTACCCTACTGTTTTCTTTCTCATCAATGATCTTGTAGTTCATATACTTTGCTATTTCAAGGGCAAAACTCTTGACTTCATCATGGCTTGGCATGTTACTCATCTTTAACCTTTGCCTTGAAAAACCAACATACATGTATGCTTTTACCTCAATGAATGTTGGGTTCGCCTTCTTCAACACCTCAGCATAAACATCTGGCTTGAACATGTTAAGCCCTTTTATAGCAGTAACCCTGATTGTTGTTCTTGTCTTCTCCTTCACTCTACTCAAAAATTCTAAACTCTTCATTAACCTCTGCCAAGCATCCTTAAAAACTGGCTTGTCAATCTTTAAGTATGTTTCCTCATCAGGTGCTGTTACTGAAACATAGAGTTGTGTTGGCAAGGCATTCTTCTTCTCTAATTCCTCAAGTGCTTCTGGCAGCATTCCATTAGTGACTAAAAAGGTTGTTTTTCCAAGCTCGTGGAGTTTTCTTATTAGTTCAGGGAGTTTTGGATAGATAGTTGGTTCTCCTGTTAGTGAAATTGCAAAGTGCATTGGTTCTTGTGCTTCCTTGAACTTTTTCTTATTCGTCTTTGGGTTCCCACCAAAACCAGAGAGGAGTTTTCTCTGGGCCTTTATTGATTCCTCAATAATGAGTTCTGTCTCATCAACTTCGAAGTCCATTTTATAACCTTGATTATATTCGTGAGCCCTCCAACAAAACACGCATTTGTTAGTGCAAAAACCAAGTGCTGGTGTCATTTGACAACACAAGTGAGCCCTTATCCCATAAAACTTTTGTTTGTAACAAAAGTCCTCATCAACCAATGACCTCTTTGTCCACTCGCATATCTTAACAGCACTATGCCTTCCAACAATAGCATAGTGTTGCCTTTCAAGAACCTTTTTGAATACCTCTGGAAGTTCAAAATTAGTCATTCTCCTCATCTCCTGACTCTTTATTCTTTCTTTTTCCTCTTTTTCATCTCCTTTCTTTTTTTCTTCTTCCCTCCTTCATTGATAAGTGTTTCCCCTTGTTTAAAAACTTTTTTATGAAGTGTTATTTGGATCCTGTCAGGAATAGTTAAGAAATATTTTAAACTCTTCTTGAGTAGTTAAAAACAGTAAGATTATTATACTCCTTTTACTTTATAGATATTAGTGGGGGTGTCCTAATGAGTGAGGATAAGGAACAAGAGGTGGACAAAGAGAGTGAGAAGCAGGCGAATAAAAAGAATAATTTAGAAAAGATAATTCACTTTCCAAATGGTATTCCTTACACAAGAAGGTTTAGTAGGGAAATAAGGCAGGAGTATTATAACGCTGAGAAAAAGTTTGTCAATATTTATTTTCTTGAAAAGAAGATAAGGACGAATTATATGGGGAATATTGATAGGGTTGGGTTAATAAAGGATATATACAATAAAGTTGTTAATCTTAAAAAGTACAGGACTAATAATATTGAAGTGCTGGTTAATAAAGAAAATGCGATTAAACTCTTGTTCTTCTTTGCAGACAAGGAAGTTGCTGAGGTACTAAAGAAGTATGATAATAATTTATTCTCTAAGGTTGTGGAATTAGCAGGATTAACACAGAGTTATATTACTATGAAAAAACTCGTTTTTGCTGCTGAAGAATTTAAGAGTGATGATAAGAAAAGGTCATTCTATGATGTTGCTGTGTCAAACTTTAGAAACAGCACAAAATCAAGAGCAGACATTCTTAGTATTATCAGCGGATTCTTATCCTATATTACTGGAAAATCAATAGAGGATATTAAGGTTAAGAGATACTTTGATTTTTATGACGAAATTTATGGGCTTGTCAAAGATAATTCTAAGAAGGTTTAGTTAGATGAGTTTGAGATTGATTTTTACAATAATAATCTCTTAACATAATCCAAAAACTTGGTTGCTAAGTTAATAACAAAATCTGCTTCTTCTTTGTCAGCAGTTGTTCCCCTGTACTGCACCTCATGCCTCTCTACCCTTATCCTATCAATCGAATCTAAGAAGTCATGAAGTTTCTTATCCTTATATAAATCCCTTAAAGCGATGAATAAACAGAAGTGGCTTCTCTCCGTATAACCCTTGTTGAACAATAATGCTCTACAAGCATGAAATAATGAACTATATGATGTTATCAAGCAGACATCATACTCCTCTATCTCAAAATTCTTAACTGCTGCTTTTAAGAACCTCTTTGCAATCTCTAGGATTTTTTAACTCTATTCTTTGCTTCCTCATTTTTCCTTATTAAATCCCTTTCTAAACAATCTTTTAATTTCATTTTAGATTGTTTCAAGATTTTGTTGAAAATCAATTCTCATTAAAGCTTTGGCCCTTTTATTAATATATGATTTGATAATACTTCCATGGCAAAAGCTTCCTTCTCTTCCTTCATTCTTTCCCACTTATAATAGGGTATTACTGTGAGTTGTACTTCTATTCCCACATTGTCTTCAAAACTTTTTAAAGCTTTATAATTAATATCCGCTTTTTTTCCGATAACAAGTAAATCTATATCACTCCTCTCATCAAATTCTCCTTTGGCATAACTTCCATAAATAGCAAGGGTTTTGTTTGTTATTTTTTCTATATTATTCTCTTTAAAGTAGAATAAGGCAAAAACCTTTTTTAATTCCTTAACATACACTGACTCATTGTTGAGATTAAATATGCTTAAATTTCCTATTTTTTCTTTTATAATTATATCATCTTTAACAAACAAATCAAGGAATGTTTTTGCTGTGGATGTGCTCATCTTTAATTTCCTTGCTATCTCTCTAAGGTAAAAGCGTTTTGTGGGGTTAAATATGAAGAACTTGTTGCGAACGAAAAAGAAACCCTCATCAAGATATT
>CAZNLC010000066.1:0-3907 GCA_964573865.1 uncultured Methanosarcinales archaeon
ATGGGACTGAACTCTGGTTAAGGAATAACTGATTGAGGTGATTATTTTGTTGCTTAAAGCAAAGTGTTTGAGTATATCAACTGGAGGTCCACTTGTTGCTCTAGTGAACATAAGCGATGCTAAAACACTCAACCTTCATGATGGTGATAGGGTTTTGTTAAAAGGTAATAACAAGGAAGTAATATCCATCATTGACACTACTTCTGATTTTATACCAAAGGGAACTATAGGTCTGTTTTATGAGACTAGTAAGGCATTAAATGTTAAGAGCGGAAGGAAGATTTACTTATCAGTCACTCAAAAACCAGAATCACTGATGTTCATAAGGGAAAAACTTCACGGTAAAAAACTCACTTATGAGAAAATTAAAAGAATTGTAGATGATATAAGTTTGAATAAACTCTCTGATATAGAAATAACTTACTTTGTGAGTGCTTGTTATCCTAATAAATTATCATTGGATGAAACTGTTGCATTGGCAAACGCCATGGTTGATTCAGGCGATAGGATAAAGTTTGATGATTATCCTATCATGGATGTTCATTGTGTTGGTGGTGTTGCAGGTAATAGAACAACGATGCTTATTGTTCCGATAATAGCAGCTTACGGTTTGAAAATACCTAAAACAAGTTCAAGAGCGATTACCAGTCCTTCAGGAACTGCAGATACTATGGAGGTGTTGTCAGAAGTTACTTTTTCAACAACACAACTTAAAAAAATAGTTGAAAAAACTAATGGTTGCATTGCTTGGGGCGGTTCAATGTCTTTGGCTCCAGCGGATGATAAGATAATAAGGGTTGAGAGTCCATTATCCATTGATTCTGAAGGTCAAATGCTAGCGAGTATTCTTGCAAAGAAAAAATCAGTTTCTTCTACCCATGTATTAATAGATATTCCTGTTGGTAGAGGTTCAAAAATAAATAATATAAACTACGCTTTGAGATTGAGAAAGAAATTTTTGTTTATAGGTTCTAAAATGAATATGAAGATTAAGGTTTTAATAACAGATGGTACACAGCCAATAGGGAATGGGATTGGAGCTGCTTTAGAGGCAAGGGATATTCTTTGGAGTTTGGAGCGTGATGAAAGAGCACCAAAGGATTTGGAGTTAAAATCATTGATGATGTCTGCTCACATGTTAAGCATGGCAAAAAAATTAAGGTTTAGAAAAGCGTTTCAAACAGTTAAGAAAATTCTTGACTCAGGTTCAGCTCATGAGAAAATGTTGGAGATTATAAAAGCTCAAGGGTTAAAAGTTAATAAAAGTTCAGCAGTGAAAATTGGTAAGTACTCTTTTGATATTTATTCCAAAAAGAGTGGGAAGGTTAGATTTATTAATAATCAAATCATTTCAAAGATAGCAAGAGCTGCAGGAGCTCCTTTGGATAAGGGAGCTGGTTTATACCTGTACAAGCACAAGAAGGATTTTGTTAGGAAGAAAGAAGTAATCTATACAATTTATTCTGAGAACAAGCAAAAACTTGATTACGCTGCAAAACTTGCAGAGCAAGACGAATTTGGTTATGAGATAAGATAAAGCAATCTTTCTTTTATTTTGCTCAAAGAAAAGATTTAAAAACAGTAGCTCCTCTCATCCAAATATGCCGCGGTCGCATAACCTGGTAGTGCGCCAGCCTTGAGAGCTGGTGCCCGTAAGGGCGTCTGGGTTCAAATCCCAGCCGCGGCGTTAAAAGATTTTCAATTAAGTTCAACACTCTGAACACTTTGTTTTAATTCAATCTTTTGCATTAATCATCATACATTCCAATTCAGAAATTATTTTTTTTGTTATTTCACGAATATTCAAATAATCTTCTTCTTCAGTTACTTTTTTTAAGTTAGCTTTTGTTGTTGGATTCTTCGGTAAGGCGTTACATCCAGAGCTTTTTTCTACTGATATTTCATAAGTTTTTATGTCTTTAGAAATTTTTATTATCTCTTGTTTATTCAAAGTTAGTAATGGTCTTACCACAAAACTTTTTACTGCACTATCAATCACCATCATATTTGTTGGTGTTTGTGAGGCAACTTGCGCAAGGTTTTCTCCAGTTACTATAAAGTCAGCATTTTCAATCTTCTTTACTTCTTCGGCTATTCTAAGCATGTTTCTCTTGCATAAAACGCAGATATTCTTACTCGTAATAAAACCTTTTTTAACCCCTATCATAACTTTTTTATAGAATAAATCATGATTTGCAATGTAAAGTTTTAGTTTGGTGTTAAAGATTTCAGAGAGTTTCTTTACAAGTTTTATTGTTTTCCAAGTGTTCTTCTTATCGTAGTAAAGTTCACTTTTTATGTGCAAAAAGACAACATCAACCTTTTTTCTTAAAACTAAGTAAGAAGCTACAGGACTATCAATTCCACCAGATATCAGGGATATTGCTTTCATAAGTTAAAAACTATTAGCACATTTTTTAATTCTTTTGTTTTCACTCCAACATTCCCTTCACTATTAGATTAATTGCTTCTTCTTTTGAGAGTCCTCTTGCTTGCAGAGTTTGAAGTTCTTTCTTATCAACGCTTCCTATCGCGGCCTCGTGAGTTATCCTTGATTTTTTATTTAAAGCTTTGAGTTTTGGTATTGTTTCTGCCACTCCATTATCCATGATTATTTCTTTACAGTCAACATGTCCTTTGCTATTATCACCGACTCCTATTATTTCTCCCATGAATTTTGCTTTTGCTTGTTCAGAAACAACGAGCCTTGATTTTATAATCGCTGAAGAAGATTTTCCCTTTAAAACTGCGTTTTCCATAACACGAATTCTATCCTTCTTCCTGCCCCTTATTCTGGCTATTGCTGAGAACTTTGCATCATCATCAAGCTGGTTGTCAATGTAGTATTCCAATTTTCCAACAACTCCATAGAGTAGTGTTATCGAAGTGTTAAACACTGATTTCCTTTTAGATATAATTTTCATCTTTGGGGTAACCAAAGCTCCTTTATTCCCATGATAATGGAATTCGTGGTAGTCGAGCTTTGCGTTTTCTTTTAGTGTAAACTTTGCTTTCATCTTATGCACGACTCTTCTTGACCTTGGAAATGTGCAAAACGCATAAGCTTTAATTCTTGAATTTTTTCCAACAATTAATTCCATGTCTATAATTTGAGTACCCTCTCTTTCTAAAACACCAAAGCATAAGTAAACAGGTTTTTCTAGTTCAACATTGTCTCTCACAATAATCTTTGCTTTCAAACCATTCCTGGTTTCCTTAGCAATTATCTTTAATCCCTTGATTGCTTTTTTACTTATAATCTTGTTCTTGTGCAACAACAATCTCGCATTGTCATTACTGTGTATTTTAGAAGTATCAACACTTGAGAATTTAGCTGCTTTTTCAACACCATCCAAGAGTTCTTTTAAAACATCATCCATTGTTTTCAAACCTCTTATAAATTTTGATTATCCTTTCTGTTTTCCCAGTATCCACAACAACTCCCTTCCTCAACAAGACAGCGTAGCTTGATAATCTTGCTAAATCTTCACTGTGGGTTATTAAAACAACTTGGCTTTTCTTACTCATCTCACGGATGAAATTTTTTATTAATTCAAAACTTAAAATATCTATTCCAGAATCAGGTTCGTCCAATATTGCAACTTTTGGTTTCATAACAGCAACACTCACAAGCTCAACTCTCTTACGCTCACCACCGCTCAACTCTTTTATCTTCTTATTTAAGTACTCTTTGTCTAGGCCAATCTTCTTTAGATTATTCTCTAAAATAATTTTTAAATCATCTTTAGAATACCCAGAACACTTACAACTTGCAACTAAATAATCCTTGACACTTAAGCCCTCAAAATCAGCAGGTATCTGCCAAGCTAGTGTTATACCGAGCTTTGCACGATTGCTTATTGACAGATTGGTTATTTCCTTATTAACAAACATTATTTTCCCCTTA
>CAZNLC010000067.1:0-3792 GCA_964573865.1 uncultured Methanosarcinales archaeon
ATCTTTTCGAGGTCTTTAAATTCGTTCTTATTAGCATTATCCTCAGCCATATTTATCACCATTAAATAGTTATATAAATAGTTTTTTGTATATTAGGATATAAAAACTTTTCATATTTAAATCTTTTGGTTTGGTTGTGTGGTTTTGTTTACTGAGTTTAGAAAATGAACAAAATTGAGAATTGTTTTAACATTGAAAGTTTTTACACAACTATCAAACTGCATTAAACAATGTTAAACAACAATATTTAAATACCTAAGGTTTTTTCTTTTAAGAAGAAAATTGTGAGGTGTTATTATGGCAAAGGATAATAAGGGTAAAAAAAGTTCTGAGGAGTTGCCTAATATTGATAATCTTATGAAGAACCTGCCTAAAGAGGTTCAGGAGAAGCTTAAGAACATTAGTTCTAAGGTTGAGAGTTTCAAGAAGAAGGTTTTGGAAAAATTTGAGGATTACATCATGGGAGTTGCTCTTGTTCCTCCTGAAAAGTCTGGTTCTGGTGAATCATCAGAGAATAAGAAGGATAAGGATGTTCATGTTTTAGTGTTGGTTGATGATAGTGATTCAAAGAAGATGAGTAAGAAGGAGCTTAAGGAAAAATTGAGTGCAATAATAAATTCCTTTGCCAAAGAAATTGATCCTATTATTAAGCCTGAAACTCTTATTCTTTCAGAGCTTTGGCAGAATTGTCTGGACGGTAGGTATGAGATTTTGAAGAGAATTGCCCTTTCAGTGCCGATTTATGATAAGGGAATGCTTTCTGCAATAAAGATTGCTGAAGTTCACAAGACAATGGTTTTGAAGAAGTTTGAGCGTTATATTGTCAGTTATGTCTTGGCAGGTTCCTTGGTCAAGGGCAGGGCTACAAAGGAATCTGATATTGATGTTTGGATTGTTATTGATGATACTGATGTTAAACGTATGAGTCGGGCTGAGTTGAAGGACAAGCTTAGGGCTATAATCATTGGTATGGGAATTGAGGCTGGTGAGCTCACAGGCATTAAGAATAAGCTTAACATTCAAGTTTACATTCTAACTGATTTTTGGGATTCTCTCAGAGAAGCCAATCCTATAATTTTCACCTTGCTGAGGGATGGAATTCCATTCTATGATAGGGGCTTGTTCGTCCCTTGGAAGCATCTGTTGAAGATGGGGCGTATAAAACCGAGTAAGGAAGCTATTGATTTGTTCATGTCAACTGGTGAGCAGATGCTTAAGCGTGTTGAGTTCAAGCTTAAAGACATTGGTATTGAGGATATCTACTATGCAATATTGACTCCATCGCAAGCTGCTCTTATGTTGTATGGTGTTCCACCTCCTGATCCAAAGGAAACACCAGAGCTTATGAGAGAGATTTTTGTCAAGAAGGAGCATCTCTTAGAGGAAAAGTTTGTTAAGATTTTAGAGGAGAATATTAAGGTTAGAAAGGATATTGAGCATGGCATTAAGAAAACCTTGAGCGGTAAAGAGATTGATAAGCTTTTGGAGAATGCTAATAAGTATTTGAAGAGGATTAAGAGGTTGTTCTCCCAAATTCAAAAGTCAAAGGAGGAAGAGAATGTTATTAAAGCATATGATACTGTTGTCAGCGTTGTTCGTGATTGTTTGAAAGGTGAGGGTGTTGTTAAGTGCGATGAGTCTAACTTAGTGAATTGTTTTAAGGAAAACTTGATTGATTCTGGAAAGATACCTGCTCAATTTCTGAGGAAGTTAAAGAATATTGTCAAGTTAAAGAAGGATTATGATGAGAAGAAACTCTCAAGTGTTGATGTTGCGAAGATGTTCAAGGAGGCTAATGATTTTGTCAAGTTTGTCATTGAGTACATGCAAAGGAAGCGTTTCAGGGAGCTTGAATCAGCTAAGATCAGGGTGAAGCACGGTAAGGATGAGATTGCTGAAGTTTTATTCACTGAAAAATCTGTTTTTATTATTTACAACATTAAAAAGAGGGATAAGTTTTTGAAGGCTAAGATTTTGGAGAGTGGTGGTTTTGGCTCTGTTAGTGAGGTTTCAAAGGAGGATTTTAACAAGGGTGTTGACAGTGAAAAACCAGGTAGGGTTGTTATCAATGATAAGGTTTTTGAATCGTTGAAGAAGGTCTTTGGTGACAACATTGAGGTAATGTTTAATTATTAATCCTGCCAAGCTCAAGCTCAATATTTATTGATTTTTATTAAAATTTTTATTCTAATTTCTTGTTTTAGTTTTTGTTATTCTCTAATGATTATTTTATTGTGTAGTATTTTATAAGAGAATCAATATATATTTTGTTATTTAGATAAATTTATTAAAGACATTTGATTAGTAATGACTCGGGGAGTGGAATGAAAACAGGCTATAAGGTTTGTGATGCTATGACTCAAGCTCCAATAGTTGTGAGTCCAGACACCACAATACAAGAATGTGCTAAGATTATGAGAAAGGAACACATTGGTGGTTTACCAATATCACAGAACAGGATTCTCAAGGGTATTATTACAGAACAAGATATAACAAGGAAGGTTGTTGCTTTAGGATTGGACATTAAAAAACCTGTTAAGACAATAATGGTAAAGCGAGTGATTACAATAAGTCCTGAGAAGGATATTTACGATGCTTTGATGAAGATGAGGAAGTATGGAATAAGGCATTTGCCTGTTGTTGACGGTAAGAAACTCTTAGGCTTATTAACAATGAAGGATATTTTGAAGATTCAACCTCAACTCTTTGAAATTTTAGTTGAGAAGATGACTATTAGAGAGGCTGATAGAAAGCCTGTTTTCTCACAAACCTCTGGCATATGTCAAGTTTGTGGTCAATTAACTGATAAGCTTTATGAGGTTGATGGTGTTTTTATGTGTGCCAAGTGTAAGCGTGAGTATAAGAAGAGTAAAAGTCGGTAAAATTCTCTTCACAATTTCTGTGATGTGATTTTTTGCTCCATTATCCTTTATTAATTAATTCTTATTTGAATTCTTATCTTGCTTTAATCTATTTTCACCCTACTGTTATTTGTTTACTTAGTTGTTCTGTTAAGAATTTATGAAAAAAATCACTAAAATTTATTTAGAGATATCTTCATTTAGAGATATTTTAATTCTAGAAATAGACTAAATAGAATTAAAAATAAAATAAAAAAATATTTTGTTCACAAGCTTTACTCTGTTGTTGGAGCTTCTACATTCAAGTTTGTGAAGTCTGTTCCTGTAACAACGACTTCAGTTCCCTTGAGTTTGTCTGCATAATCCTTGTAGTTTGCAAGGACTTTAGCAGCTCTCCTTGTGTCATCTGCTGAGTAACCAGCAACCAATATTGCTACGTTGCCGTTGTCTTGCTCAAAGAGCTTTATCATACCCTTTCCAGGCTCAAAGCCCTCTGTGCAGTCGCTTGGGCTGCCCATGAGCAAGTCAGCTACTGTGTTGACACAAGGTCCTCCAACAACGATCAAGTTCTGTGCTGTGTAATCTGAGACTTCGCTGTCTAAAACAGTCACATCAGGCTTTATTGGTTGAACCTCCTTATAAGTTGTTCCGCCACCTGTTGTTGTCGTAGTTGCCTCTGTTGGAGCTACATACACACCATAGGTCACCTCCTCACTTGGCAGGTAGAACTCTACTGATGGAGTGTCTCCTGCAGTGTATTTCATGAAGGTTCCGAATGGTGTTAGTGCCTGGTAGTCATAACCAGAAGTTCCAACCTGTATTGCTGAACTCCAATCTGACCCTGCAGTTGCTGTGAATGTTGGTGTTGATGATATCTTCAAGTCATTGCCTGATGCTCCACTTGTGTAGCTCAATGGAATTGCTATTACAC
>CAZNLC010000068.1:0-584 GCA_964573865.1 uncultured Methanosarcinales archaeon
GAATTCCCTTCTCAAGAACCTGCTCAGCTTAAGTATGTATACTTCACTATCATCATCAAAGATAATCCTAGATAGGTTTCTTAGTGTTAGATTAGGAGCAACCCTTGTTTCATCAAAGCCCCTTTCTAATATAATCCTCTTCAACAACTCTGCTCCTTCCTCCACTTTCTCCTTTAGATTATATTTTGCTCTTATAAGATACAAGTCCTTATCATATTTTCCTGATGATAATGCTTCCTCAACAACCCACGATAGGTTTTCCCTAAAAGGACTATTGCTCATAGAACAAGCATTTAACAGCACTAATATAAATCTTTTGCCATTTACTATTTTAGAATGGCTATTTTAAAATCAATATCGCAATACTAAAGTGTTTAGAGTTTGAACAAAAGTAATTTTAATAATTTCACAAGTAAATCTCTGACATACTTTGTGAATTTTAACAATATTTTTATAACACTAACACAATGCTTTAGTTATGAAAGAAAAAACAATCATTGAGAAGAATGAACAAGACAGTTCTTTAAAACAACAACCGTTAGCTTCACAATACTTGAAAAAAATAAAACCGAAGTTTGAAGAAC
>CAZNLC010000068.1:594-3782 GCA_964573865.1 uncultured Methanosarcinales archaeon
ACGCTACAAAAGATTACTTGGAGACAGGTATGATGATTTTCTCAAGTACTCCTTATCCTATGAAAGGGAATCATTCAGGATAAACACCTTAAAAGTTCAAAAGAATAGAATAAACTATGTTTTGAAAAGTATGAGTGAGAAATTTAATATTGAGCAGATACCTTGGTTTGACTTGGGTTTCTTTTACTCAGGTGAGAGGAGAGATATTGGAAACACGTTGGAGCATGTTCTTGGTTATATTTATGTTCAAGAAGCAGCTTCTATGATACCTCCCCTTGTTTTAGAGCCAAGAGAAGATGACATTGTTTTGGATGTTGCTGCAGCCCCTGGTTCTAAAACAACACTCATAGCTCAGCTTATGAACAATAAAGGCATAATAGTTGCTAATGACCCTGACTATACTCGTTTGAAGGCTTTGAGCATGAACATCCAAAGAGTAGGAGCTACTAATGTTATAGTAACAAATCAAAATGGTCTTTCAATAAAGGATTCATTTACAAAAATATTGTTGGATGCTCCTTGTTCTGGAACTGGAACAATAAGGAAATCCCTAAAAACAATTGTGATGTGGAATCCAAACATGATAAAAAGGCTTTCAAAACTCCAAAAGAAGCTCATACAACACTCATTTGATATTCTTGAAAAGGAAGGAGTCTTAGTTTATTCAACATGCACTTTAGAACCAGAAGAGGATGAAGGAGTTATTAATTATCTGCTTAAGAACAATCCAAACGCTGATGTTGAAGAGATAAAAATAAATGTAAAACACTCTGAACCAGTGCTTAATTTTAATGGTGAATACTATGATGATAGGATTAAAAACTGCTTGAGAATCTGGCCTTTTGACAACAACACAGATGGTTTTTTCATAGCTAAGATTAGAAAACTATGATTCAAGCTTCAAGATTTGTTCTATCTCACGCTGCGATATTGAACAACCATTTAGTTTCAAACCCCAAAGTGTTGATTCAAGAACCTGCTTGTCAAGATTCCTATAGAGTTTCATCTCAGACGGCAGAACATAAGTGTCAAGTATGCCTTTTTCATAGGCTATTGTAATGAGTTCTGCTGAACGTATTACCCTCACACCATAAAGTTCCTCACGAAGCTTTTTCAAATTCTCCCTATTAACTTCTACTCTCCTATGAAGTCTTGACTGCATTAAGTTTCTCAGATTTTCAGGCTCCTCAACTAACATCCTCGTTGTTCGTTCGTCAATAACAACAGCGTTTCCATTCAAGTGTTTTAGAGCAGCGATGGATTCTATCTCACCCCTCTGAACTATTTGTATGTAAGCATTGTTCGCCTTAAATGTGTGATTAGCTAATTCCAGTATTCTATTCGCATTGTTTCTTATTGTTTCACTCCTAACAACATTCAGAGTTCCTGTGTAAATCTCCTTTAACACCTGTATTGCTTCAAACTTAAAACGCTTTGTCATTATTGGCCTGTCAACAAGCTCATTCTTAACACTCTCTGTTATTAAGAAAGAACCTCTGAACTCCCTCCTAAGTTTTCTAAGTACCCATAACAAATTATTCATTGTTAAACTTATTATTGGTCCTGCATCAAAAACAAGGGCTTTAGACATCTTGTAAATCACCACTTAAAGAGTTTCCTTGTAAAACTCAACCTTCTTTTCACATTGCCAGAACTGAATTCTGTCATGGATGTTTTACCAATATAACTCATCAACTCCCACTGACTAATGCCTAACATAGAAGCTGCTCTTGCCAGTGAAATACCATGATAATAGATTTTAGCACCCTTCTTTATCTTCGCCTTGTTAATAACTTCTTGAACATACAGCCTCAATCTTCTGTCAATGTTAGATATTGTTTTAAACAAATTCTTTATGGCTTTTCTATAAAGCTGCAGATTCTCCCTCACCAAGTTCAGCTTAACATAATTCAATTCTTTTATAAACCATGACAAATCATTACTCTTCCTCTCAAGAATCTTTGATAATGCGTATATGAGAACTGCTATTGTTACTGAATCCTCATCTTGAAAAACACTCGCGTTGTGAATAGTGTGGTTACTTATCTCCTTCAACTTGCTAATGTTCTTTTCTCTCAAAGCAATTATTGCTTCATCCAAGATTTTTATGATGTCCTGACGAACAATCTCTATCATTAACAACAAAGTAGAACTCAACATTTTTTAATGTTTTGAGATTATTAAGAAGTGGTTAAGAAGAAAAAGTGAGGTGTTACTAAGAAGATGATAATAAGCTAAAATAATACTCCTCAACATATTATAATACTCTTCAATATACTTTTTGCCCCTGTTGTTGCTTTTATTGCTTTTATCACTACTCTGCTGGATTAATAATTCTTCCTAAGAATAATATATTACCTGTTTCTTTGTCTTGGATTATAAAGATAAAGGGATGGTCAGCTTTGAATATGATCTTATGCTCAACAGCGGTTATAGCCACTCCTACAGCAGTTGCTGCTGCAGCCTCTGTCCCCTTCTCATCAACCTTTACATATGCTTGGTGGGTTACAAAACTAATAAAGAGGTCCTTCTTACCTGTTATACCTGAAAAATCAGCAGCTTGAGGCTTAAATGCACTTGGCATTCCTAAATCAATCAAAATTCCCTTTAGATTATCTGTATACCTCTCCTTCAACTCAAACTTTGGAAGGTAAATATAACCTAATTTTGTTTCCTCCATCTCACTCTCCCACTTTTTAAGATTATCAATCGTTAATTCGTCCTCAATATCCTTAATGGTATAATTACATTCTATTACCTCGCCTGTCGTTGGATTATAGGTCTGACCTTGTTTTGGTAATAGAATTAACATTGAAATCCTGTCTCCCTTGTATGGCAGTTCAAGAATCTGTAGTTTCTCAAGATTAGCATACCTAAATTTTGCCTTGTCAGGTTTCATATACATCATTGGAACCTTCACAACATGCTCAGAGTCCACATGAAAATCTCGCTCTTCAGTATCTTTTGGGTCAAACTCCCACTTCCAATCTCCCTTAAAATAAACTGCATTTGTGATAATCAATCTTGTTAATGTGTTCACAGAACCTGGAGGAAGCAGGTTTTTGATCTTTTCATTAGTTTGTTCTTCTATAAAACTGTTAATAGTTTGCCTTGATTTTTCAGGTTCTCTCATAAAATCAAGATTTGCTGCTTTCCCACCATAATACTTCTCAACTCTATCTAAATAA
>CAZNLC010000069.1:0-3735 GCA_964573865.1 uncultured Methanosarcinales archaeon
CTCATGTGATCGATACTGTAATTTTCATTAAGGATGGTAAGGTTGACAAGGTTTTAAGCTTGAGAATGGTTGTTAAGGTTCCTTCTGGAATGACAGAAGCTGACTTGGCAAGGCCTGTTGTTATTGTAGAGGATTTTGAAACTGAAAAGCTTGAGTTTGAGATTTATAGTTATGGTGAAGAAACTGTTGTTGTTCCTGTAAAATCTGAGGTTAGTCCGTTGAGGGAGTTAGCTGCTAGGAGTGTTGAAGATTACTTTAGAAAATTTTCTGATGAGGTTGAGGTTGAGTTTTTGTCTGATAATAAGTGTGTTGTTTATTTACCATCAGGGGTCATATCCAAGGTTATTGGAAAACAAGGTAAGAATATTGATAAGATAGAGAAGCGTCTTGGCGTTAGTATCGAGATTCAAGAGCTGAAGAGAACTACAGGTAAGAAGAACTTGAGGTTTGATTTTACTATTGGAAAGAAGAGTGTTATTTTAAAATTTAAGCAAAGGTTTGCTAATAGGGAGATTGATTTGTTTATTGACGATGATTTTGTTATGAATGCTAAGATTGGTTCTAATGCTGTGCTTAAGATTTCCAAGAAGAACAAGATTGGGAGGTTAATAGAAGAAGCTGTTGATTCTGGTAAGTTAAGAGTTATGCTAAAGTAATAATTCTTACATAACACCATAGTATTTCAGTAAAAACAAATCAACTGCTCTTAACATATCAGCTTTCAGCCCTTGTATTATTACACAAGTGTTATTGAAGATGAGTTTTGGTGGATTTTCTTGCTTCAACAGTATAATCGGCTCTCCAACAAAGGATTTTGATGAACAGTTTATTATTGGAACATTCTTACAAGCGTCATAATCTTGTTGTGTGCAAGCCGGAATCACTCTTTTGTTCAGGAACCTTGACAAACCTATGGAGAGTTCTCCGGCTGAAACAGCTATGTAATTCATGTTTTTGTCAAATGGATTGAATGTTAAAAAAACATAGTTTTTTGATTTGAAGATGTTGTTGAAGTCTCCAACAACAGTTATATTTTTAACCTGTTTTGGTGAATAATGCAGAACCCATTGTTCTTGCCAATAACCATGATTTACAGTCATATTCCATAGATTGTTGTAACGAGTAAATTTGTAACCATTGTATGTATAAGTGTAATCTCTGATTAGTTTGTATCTTGGATATACTATAATGAACAGTGAAGCTGACAGTATTAAAATTATTATTATGAGAATTGTTAGACTGTTTTTGCTGATGATTATTCTTTTCTCGAGTTGGTTATTTTTTCTCACACTACTCTTCTCTTTTGTGGGCGCTTTGTCAGCTATTCTTGTTTTGTTTATTACCTTGTTCTTGTTCCTCTTGCTTGTTGATTTTTTAGAACTCATCTTTACCAATTTCTCAATAAACTCTTTGAGTTATTATGATTTTATTTCATTATACCGTAGATTGAGTAGAGTAACCTGTCTTTTAGTGCGAGTATTTCATAGTTTTCTTGGGCTTCCATCACAACACAATTGTTTTCTAGTGTTATTCTGGTTTGATTCCCTATTTTTAAGAATATAACTGGAAATGGTATTGATGCGTTGGCACAGGTTATTATGTCAAGGTTGTAGTACTTTGTTTTGTTACTTACTCCAGATACTACTCTTATTCCCTTTGAATAGAGAGCGTTCGTTATGTCAAATCTTGCTTTGTCCATATAATTTAAAGCACTGGTTTTTGAAGGGTCAAAGCTTAGCATAACAAGTTTTGTTGCAAGTATTGATTCTTTAATAACTGGTGATAGGTTTATTGCTTCAAGTTGTTTTGGAGAATAATCAAAGATTAATGTTTTTCCATCAACTCTTGTAACCCATTTCTTAACACCAAAACTATCTTGTTGTTGCCTGAAGAGATAACCATTATACCTAAATGTTGTTGTTGAGTCCCTCGTGCTTGTATAACCAAGTATGCTTGTTGTCATCAAGAAAACTATTAAAAGTGACATTACCAGATTAGCCTTCCTCCTTTTAGCTCTTTCGTCTTTTGTCATTCGCTTCTTCATCTTAACTTACCTCAAATTTTTTATGTTATTGGCTTGGAATGCTTAAATAAATTCACTATTGATTTTATAATTGTTATTGTGTAGGTTGTTAGTGCTGAGATTGTTAGTATTATGATTATTATTGGAATAGCGAGTAATAAAAGGGTTATGAGCAATGCTGTTAGCACTAATGACACTGCGAATAGTGTCAAAAATGGTATTTTGTAGAGTGTTACTCTAATGCTTCTCATAAGTATTGAACTCATGTTCTTATTTAAATTATTTTCTAAAAGTTAGTGTATTGTTAGTGTGAAAACTTAGTGTGTGTTGTGTGAGAATTTATTGAGCAGGGGGTAGGAATAGCCTTTCTTGTGGAATTCGCCCCCTGCTTTTGAGCTTAAGATAGTGTTAGTATAATCCTTCCATTCTTGAATATTCTAACTACTCCTCCTGATTCCGAAACAACAACTGCTATTGAATTTGTTAGTTTTGTTATCGAAGCAGCACATCTATGCCTAGTTCCAAAACCACTCATATACCTAAATTCATTTATGTTTGTGTTTACATCCAAGTATGTGCCTGCTGAAACTATTGTTCCAGAATTGTCTATTATAAAAACACCGTCTAATTGAGCAAAATTCTTGACTGTTTCTTTTAAAGCAGGGTCTGTTATTTTTCTCATGCTTTCAGGGTATCCGTTGAAGGGATTTAGTATGAGTTGTTTTGAATACTTTGATAACTCTTGTTGGTCTCCAATTATGAATGCTGTTCCTATTCTTTTACCTTCACGACCTTCCCTTCCAATCTCAAGAGCTATGTTTATGATCGCTTGCACTACTTCTGGATTGGTGTTTTTTGCCAGTTTGTAAGAGCTTATGTTGAAGAATAATTTATCAACATCAAACACGAATATTAAGCCTTTGTAACCTGTCCCCAAACTTTCATCTTGCACACAAACAACTCTATCACCATTTCTTATGTGCTTTTTTGATATTGCTTCAGCAAGTAATTCCTTTACAGGTGATATTGATCCAAGCAGGTTTTTCTTTATGCTTGTAGTGTATTCTAATTTTTTGAAGCCGAAGTTGTCACCTTTAAAAACTGAAACTTTTACATCTATTTCCTCACTGTCCTCATTCTTGTTAAAATCTTTTTTGAGTTTTTCAAGTGAAACTATACAGTTAGCACCTATCTTTGAGCTTAATCGCACAGCTGCTTCCCCAAGAATATTATCAATGTTCTTTTTTTTATTGTAAAAGTTTAGTGTTCTGTAGATTGTTTTGTTGTTAGGTTGTTCCTTCCTCTGAATCGTTTCTCTTAGTGCTATTGCAAATATAGAATTATTGTTTATTATCTTGTCTTTTTCCCAAGGTTTGAGTTTATAGAGCATTTTTACAAGTGTAATTATTTTTTAGTCTCTAGGATTGAAAGAATGCTTGCTTGTTAGAAGAGCTTGGAGGGGGTCTTGTGAGTTGTTCAAGTGCAAGTATAATTAAGAATAACTAATATATAAATGTTACTATTTAGTATACTGAAATACAAAAATGTATCTTAACTCTTGAAGAAGTTTTTTATCACATCAACATAGTTTCTACTCAGCAGGAGCTCCCAATCCTCTGGAAAACAACTCTTGTAAAAACTATATATGTACCTCTTGTCCAAAAACACTAAGACACCCTATCCAATTTGCCAGCCAACGGGGATAGCGCTTT
>CAZNLC010000070.1:0-3716 GCA_964573865.1 uncultured Methanosarcinales archaeon
GAACTCTGGTTATGTAGTGTTCAATGAACTAAACTTCTCATCTGGCAAAACACTGCGTGAGAGTATTAAGAAAGCGTTAGAAGAAAAAAACTACAAGAATGTTTTAAAAACAATATCTCTAAGATCCTTTATCTCATACTATTTTCCTGAAAAAGCATTTTTATTATTTAATTCATACATACAAAACATTTTTAAATGATAGTTCCATAACCCCCTATAGGGGGTTTAAATGATTGTTCTCTCAAAGGAGGAGTTTGAAATAAACAGGGAGGAGTATGTTGCTTTGATAAAGAAGGGTGCAATCTTCATCTACCCAACAGACACAATATATGGTATTGGTTGTTTAGCAACAGACACAAAAGCTGTTAAAAAGATAAGGACAATAAAGAAACGCCCAAAAGCACCATTCTCTGTGATTGTTCCATCAAAAGAGTGGATTTACAAGAATTGCTTAGTCAATGAAAAAGCAGAGGAGTGGATTAAAAAACTCCCAGGACCCTACACACTCATACTAAAACTAAAGAACAAAAAAGCTGTTTCAGAAGAAGTCAACAAAAACATAGGAACTATTGGTGTTAGAATACCAAAACACTGGTTTACAAAGTATGTTGAAGAAGCAGGCTTAGTACTAATAACAACAAGTGTCAATGTTTCAGGAGAAGACTACATGACAAGTTTAGAGGACTTAGATGACAGGATAAGAACAAAAACAGACTTCTTGATTTATGACGGTGAGATTTCAGGAAGGCCTTCAACAATAGTTGACTTAACAGGTAAGGAACCAAAGGTAATAAACAGGTAACCCAAACTAAATTGCACATAAGCATTAAATTTTTAAATAGAAACTATAACCCTATTCTTATGAAGATACTAGCATCAGGGGATATTCATGGGGATATTGGAATAGTTGAGAAACTTGCTGAGAAAGCTAAAAAGGAGGATGTTGATTTAGTGGTTTTGTGCGGTGACATAACATACGCAGAAACTTCAATAAAAAACCTCATAGGACCCTTTAAAAAAGCAGGGAAGTATGTTCTGTTAATACCTGGAAATCATGAAACAGTAGCCACTGTTGACTTTCTCGCCAAATTTTATGGTATAAAAAACCTCCATGGTTATTCATTCATGTACAAAGATATAGGTTTCTTTGGAGCAGGTGGTGCAAACATCGGACTCTTTCAATTAGAGGAGGGAGAGATCTTTAATCTACTGAAAAAGGGTTTTGAAGGGGTGAAATCTGCCAAGAAGAAGATAATGGTGACTCACATCCACCCATCGGGTTCAAAGATTGAGAGTTTCACAAATTTCTTTAAAGGAAGCACAGCTGTTAGAAAGGCAATAGAAGAATTTAAACCTGACATTTTGCTGTGTAGTCATGTTCATGAAGCAGAGGGGATTGAAGAAAAAATAAACAATACACTCGTTATAAATGTTGGAAAAAATGGAAAAATAATTGAAATCTGAATACGAAAATTAAAACATAGAATTCTCATTAACAATAAATTCTGCTTTATTAACACTTGTTACTTTAAATTTCTACTCAGAAGCTTTATACCTAAAAATTTCCATTACCACTGGACAACTGCTCAGGTGAGGTATTAAAAGTTCTACGCTATAACAATATATGGTGATTGCGATGGTTGATTTGAGGAAAGAAACAATTGAGAGATTGTTTTTTGAAAGGATGAAGGAGTTGAGCATAAGAGCTACAAATATGAAGAAGAGAGTACTACCTTATTATTAATCCAAAACCAAAATAAAGCTAACTTTATTTTTTATTATTTATTTTGTAATAAAGAAGATAAAAATTATAATCTTGCTGCCAACCTAAAAGACCTCCTCCTTTTTTCTTTTTTTATTTTTCAGTTAGTTTTTTAAACAAGCTAACCATTCACAAAAAACATGAGCCAAACCAAAACACTCTACATACTAATAAAAGGAAGTGTTCAAGGTGTTGGTTTCAGATTCTTTTTAAGACAAAAAGCACAACAACTCGGCATTACAGGATACGCTAGAAATTTAAGCAATGGCAACTTAGAAGTTATAGCACAATCAAAGAGTGAAGAATCACTAAACAATTTTATAGAACAATGCAAGAGAGGACCACTACTAGCAAAGATTGAAAGTGTTGATGTTAGAACTATACAAACACAACAGAATTATGATTTTTTTGACATAAGATAGATTAAAGTACCGTAAAGTACTAATAAGCTCTACTTACAAGCATCAGCAACTGTTGAGCCTTCACTCCTATAGTAAAGCTCTATTCTTGGCTTGTACTTTGATTCTAAAGCATAAAACGCAACATCCTTTCCAGGAGATTCATCCTGAGCTTTAATCATAAAACCATAACTTCTATTCTTAACACTTTGAGTTATATCAAACCTCACCTCACTATTTGGAATCACGACATTAGAATCCAACAAAACACCTGCCTTTGGTTGTAACAACCAACTCACAATGTCTGGATTCCAATCAAAGGTTAAATCATACAACTCTACATTACCAGTTGAGGAGTTCTCAAAAACCTTCAAAACCAAGAAAGCACTTACTAATTCATCTTTGTCAATTTGTGAAAAATCATAGTACATGAAAGACCTCATAATCCCATTATTGTAGTTCCCAGCATGTAAGTCAATCCTCGAATCAAAGTTGGTCCTTGGTAGTTTAGAGTTGACAAAAAAATCAGTATCTGGATAAACAACTTTCCTCTCAACATCCAACTCCAGATTACTCGGAACTCTAAAGGAACTCACAATTGATTTGTTTATTGAATAATTGCAGAAGAAATTATGAGCTTCATAATTAATGATTAACCTCAAATTTTTATTCACAACATCACACACAGAACCATCAAGAACAAAAACAGCGTTTACACTCTGATTAACTTCAATCTCTGATTTAAGAGTAGAAAACAAGTCCTCCAACGGAAACTCAGAATCCCCAGCTTTTAACTTAACAGAACTAATCCTCAATGGAAGCTCACCATCGTTTTCCAAAACAACATCAATCACAACACTATTCAATAAAACTTGATAATTAAAACTCTTAACCCTCAAACTAGCATTCAGAAGCGTTGCATCATTCAAACTATAATTTTCAACAAAGTCATTTAATTCATCATCAATATTAAAACCTAGTGTGAAATCATCAGCTAATAAATCCTCCTTTTTCACAACAACAAAATCATTTAAGTCATTCAAAGGAGGTAATACTGCTAAACCATTAAAAGGAGAGGTTGCTAAAGAAATACATTTAATACCCAAAGTTGAGCTTTTGCAAAGAACACCTACCAGAGCAGTGTATTCATCACCAGCACCATTTCTCAAAGTGACCTCTGAAAAATCAACATCACCAAACAAATTACGCCAATACTCGTACAAGGAGTTCTCTTGAACCTCTTGATTTGACACTTCTAAATAGTTAGGAGGAAAACAAAACAAAACAGAACGTTCTGGAGAACCATCTCTCACACTGCAATCAGCAGTGCATTTTACACTCCTTCCACCAATATTAAAATACTGTTGAAAAGCATAAGCTCTACAGTGAGTGTGGTTCTCAACACTACCATTAAAACGGAAAGTGTAATTGGAACACTTAAACTCAAGGTTTTCACACTTCAACAGAGAATATATATAATCAAAAAGCTCTTCATTAAAAGTAATCTTTGGACTTCCAACACTACCACCATTCAAATACCACTCGCCTGAAGTGTT
>CAZNLC010000071.1:0-3672 GCA_964573865.1 uncultured Methanosarcinales archaeon
TCATTTATTATTGGAAGGTTTGCATCTATAACTTCCTCTCTCAACTTTGCATCCTTAGGATCCCTGCCTGCTGTGACAACAACAATATCAGAATCCATAACTAACTCTTCAATCCTTGAGTAATCCCTACCAAAAGGTTTTGTTTCATTCTTATATAGTATGGGATGTATTTTAATGTCAGAACCTATTTCCAGCTCAGACTTCAAAAGGTCAATAAAATTCTCTTTCGTAGTTGTGACATAAATTTCTTGCACAGCGTAAAGAACTGGCTTTTTAGCCCTGTTATGTTGAATAAGTGATTTTAAAAAGTCATTTCCAAGTTTACCGTAACCTATTATACCAATGTTAATACCAGACTTGGTTTTTTGACCTTTTATTGGGAGGTGCTTTCCACCTTCCATCCTCTGCAGAAGTCTTATGTAATCCCCAATAATACTAAAACCTCGTTTACCAAGCAGTTTGAAATAATACTCAATTTTGTCATCCATATTACTAATAAAAAGGAACAACTTTATAAATTTTTCTTTTCTTGTCAGTAGTAAAAATTAGAGTCTTATGATCTAAATGGCTCTAAGAAATTCAGAGATTCTGTTATGTTACGCTCTAGTATTGTTATTGTTTGCTCAACTGTCCTTTTTAGTTTGTCATCTCCATTTATTCTATCAGAGTATGGGCTCGAGTAAGCAAAGCTTTTATAACCCTCCAATAATTGTTTTCTGTAGTTCAGTTCTGAATGCGTTCTTGCTGTGTTTATAGCAGAAACAACATAATAAATTTTTTTCACAGTTTGTTCTAAATTCTCAGGTTTTAAATCAAGCATGTATTCCCTAATAGCGAAGTTATCAGGGTTTGGGGTTGGACCGAGAGAGCTGAAGTACAAGTAAACATTGAAATTAACATCAGAAGCAATATCAGCAGTTTTAGCTTTAGTGTCATAACTTAACTTGAGTTTTGTCTCGAGTTCTTTTAGTGTTTTATTAAAAGATCGTCTCAACTCCTTAATCTTATCCTGCAATTCTTCCCTACTCTTCTTCTCAGCACTAAGTTTACTGTTTATATCCGAAATTAACCTTCCAAGCTCTCGCTCCCTCTCACTAACCTTAGTTATATACTCTGATTTCTTTTTAAGTTCCTCTTCAAGACGTTCTTTCTCAGCGTAGAGTTCTTTTTGATTCCTCTTAAGCTTCTGTATCTCCTTTTTCTTATCATCTTCCTCTCTGTGAACATCTAGCATGTGAGATATTGAATCTTTTGTTTTGATTATGTACTCTAAATTATCCTCTACAATTTTTTTGATGTAAGGTTGGTCCAATTTATTGCGGTACTCTTTCTCCATTACATCAAGCTCGTTCTTAAAACTTATTAGTTGTCTCTTATTTCCATTCTCAATCAATTCTTCAGCAGTCTCTTTGATATAATCCCTATCTCCTAACAAATCAGAAATTTCTGAATCTGCATTTTGTATTATCTCAGAATAATTATTGAGTTTCTTTTCAACCTCATCAAAGATTAAGGGTTCAACATCAAAACTTCTGCTTAGTAATAAGTAGTTATTCTTAACAAGCCTTAATTTTCTTAGAGCTTCCTCAATTGTCTCAGTATCTGTTTCCAAACTCCTAAACTCAGGCTTCACATTAGATATCTGTTTCAATTCTTGTTTCAAGAGTTTAACAAAGTGATTGACCTTTACATCTAAAAGTTCTTCAATTTCCTTCTTCTTAGAGCTGTAATTCTGTAATGACGAGTTTAGATATTCTAAATGCTTAAACTCTGATGGAACTTCTAATTTCTTTAATTCTTGTTTTAAAATAACTATATAATCAATGTTCCTTGAATCCAAAATATTAATCTTAGTGAGCTTTCTTAGCTCTGAATCAAATTTCTCAGTTGTTTTATTAATACTTAACTTTACATTGTTTATTTGCTCATAGTTTGAGAAGTAAAACTTCATTTCCTCAGTGAGTCTGTGTGCATCCTCAAACAAATCTAAGAATCCATGCTGGCGTAGAATTGAGAGTTTGTCTTTCTTGAACAGACCCTTACCAAGAAATTCTGAATATTTCTTTCTTAGAGAGCTTATATTGCTTTGATTCCAATCCTTCTTAAGGTATGTCTGTTTTAGGTTATCTATCTCTCTCCTGTATTTATTGTATAAATCAATCTCATTTTTATAGAACATAACTTTATTGCTAGCTTTTATGTTGGTCAATTTTTTTACAATCCCTTGAGTTAGTTTATCAAACACTCTAGTATAGTGATTAAAGCTTGACTCCAGAGCTTTCCTGAACTTCCTCACAAGAACAACATCCTTGTTCTTAATTGCATCTTGTAGTTTTGAGTAATTCTCATTAAACTCGTGTTCAATCTTTGAAAGGATAAAATCTGATGCTTTTTCAGAGTGTTCGAATAGTTTAAGGAGTGTATCATAATTAGAGAGTGTTGATAAGGAAGTCACTTCCATACTCCTCTTTGGTCTTGAATCAATAACACCTTTTAACGGAATAATAGTATCAGCTAATTCTTTCCTCAAGGAAGAAACTTTTTCAATTACCTTATCATCTATGTTCTTTTTATTATTGTATACTTCTGAGAATAAGGATTTTATAGAGTTATAATTAGAAACTGCCAATCTTCTTATAGCTTCCTCATTCCTGCCCCATAGCTCAACGACTTGCTCCAAGTTTTTCTTCATAATTAACACCTGTACTATTAACATACTTGAGGATTATTTTTTCAACATCCTCTTCAGTGATTATATAAGGTTTATTATCCTTCAGGTGTTCTAACAACTTATTCTTCTCAAGTTCATTCAGCATATTGTTCACTAAAGCTCCTGTCCAATTTCCTCTGTCATAATACTTTTCAATGATAAAGTCTAAATCTAAATCATCAGTGTAAGGTGGTTTCTCAACTAACCTTTTCCTTCTATTGATTTGAGCTTTGAATATCTTCTTCACAGTCTCCTTATCTGCATAGCCTAAGTAAAATTGTTTGCTAAAACGACCTGGTCTTAAGAGAGCAGGGTCTATCATATCCAATCTATTAGTGGATGCCAAAACTATGACCCCGGGAACTCTCAAGTGGCCGTCCATATTGTAGTTTAGAGTTGCTACAACATTGTCCTTTTCTTCATTGTTTGAGAATCCTCTTATAGGTGCAATAACATCAAGCTCGTCTATGTATAGAATTGAAATCTTATGCTTTCCCTTAATAATATACTTCGCAGCTTCATCAAATTTCTCTTGAAGCTTTATTGAAGCTCCAAAAACATAGGTTGAACCAATCTCACTCACTCCGAGCATTGTAAACGGTGCTTTTGCCATGTGACAAAATATCTTTGCCAGAGTGGTCTTTCCAGTTCCTGGAGGTCCATAAAGGAGTATGCCGGATGGGTAAAGATTCTCAATAGGGATATGCTCAGTTGCGTGTTCATGATTCTGTATCAAAAAGGTTAATTCCTTAAAATAATCAACAACTTCATCATAACCCCCAAAATCATCCCAAGTGAACTTCTCTTTATGAGTTGTGCTTGTTAAGTGGGAGTGATTAAAATCATATACTCTCTTCATACCTTCAACTTTCACTATTAAATCCTTCAAACCAGAATCTTCTACAACATTATCATTCTCCCCTGACTTACTGCTCTCTTTAAGCCATTCAAAGAAATCCTTT
>CAZNLC010000072.1:0-3652 GCA_964573865.1 uncultured Methanosarcinales archaeon
TTATGGATTTGATTGATTGTTGATTTGATTTATTATCAAATACTTTTGTGCTTGTTCAATTTCATAGAGCTGTTGATTCATTAACATCTATTAATCATTATTTTATAGTAGTAAAAATAGAAAAATTTATATATGAATTCTCACTCACCTTGCATATGCTAAAGTGGGAGGGTTTAACTGAAAAGGGCGTTGAGAATCTAAAAATAGAGGAGTTTTCCAAGTACTTCTCACCATTCATGAGTTTCCTTAGGAAAAACTATCAAGGAAATTTTTACATTAAAAAACCGCAAACAATACACATAAGGGATTTTCAAACACATAAAGTTGAGCTTGAAATGAGAGTTGCTATTGTAACGCGAGAGTTTTCTGGTGAAGAGAAGGATATAGGTGAACTTGCCATAAAATACAAGCCGCTCTCTCTGCTACAGAGGATAAATCCATTCCACCAACCAAAACCAGAGTCTCTTGAGATTCTAGTATATAATAAGAGGTTTGACATATACGATTCCTCTGATGAAAAGACTGCAATTGAAGAGTTTAAAGAGTTAGCAAAGGATTACAAATTTGCATTCCTAAATGTTTAGATTCAAAAAAATTGTTTTTCTCAAGAACACTATTTTTATTTTAGTTAGAAAACTTTATAATCACACAAGCATTATACACAAATATGAAACTTGAGTTTTACCCATTGGACTTTGCATCAAGAAACGATAAGGAAATCCTTATCTTCGCAAGAACAACAAATGGTGAGAAGGTAATACTCGTGGATGACTCATTCCAACCGTTCTTCTACGCTATTGGAGATATTTCAATTGATGATTTGTTGCACACAAACTTTGAAGGAGCGAAGATTTTAAAAATTGATGTTGAGAAAAAATCCCTACTTGGCAAGCAAGTTAACGCTATGAAAATATACTTTAATAATCAAAAGGAACTCAACACTGTTAAAAAAAAGCTTGAAGAAATCAACATAAAGTGCTATGAACACGACATACCGCTAACTAGAAGGTATATTGTAAGCAAAAAGATAATACCTCTAACATTGTACTCTGGGGAAGCAGAGATAATAAATGAAAAAGCAAGAGTTCCAGTTTATAAAATATCTGACATAAAACAAGCTTCTTCTGAAACTTTAACAAAACCAAAAATCATAGCGTTTGACATAGAAACATACGGCAGCTCAATAAACCCCAATGAAAACCCAATTCTCATGATAAGCCTCTACTCTGATAACCTGAAAAAAGTTTTTACATGGAAGAAGTTTGAAACAAATTTAAACTACATAGAGTTTGTTGAAGATGAAGCAGAGCTTATCAAAAGGTTCAAGGAATTCATAACAAAGCAAAACCCTGATTTCATAGTTGGTTATTCGTCTGATAATTTTGATTTACCATACTTGAAGAGAAGAGCACAACTCAACAATATAAAACTTGACATCGGCTTAGACTACTCTGAATTGAAGGTTAAGCATGGTTTGACTGTTTCTGCTTCAATTCGTGGAATACAACACATTGACTTATTCAAATTTATAAGAAACTACCTAAGCAGAACAATGCAACTTGAAAGCTATGATTTAAACACTGTTGCTAAAGAACTGATAAACCAAGAAAAACTAAACATAAACTTAGAAGAACTATCAGAATCTTGGGATAAAAACTATAATTTAGAGCTATTTTGTAAATACAACTTAAGAGATTCTGAAATCGTTTTCAAGATATTTGAAGAGATAAAAACAAACTTGTTTGAGCTGGTGAAATTGGTTGGACTCCCAAGCTACAATATTTGCAGAATGGGCTACTCACAGATAGTTGAGTGGTATCTCATAAGAAGAAGTGCTGATTTTAACCAGATAATACCAAACAAACCAACAACTCAAGACATTCTACTTAGAAGACGCAGGAGTTATGAGGGAGCTTTTGTTTTCAAACCAGAACCAGGAATCTATGACAATATAATAGTGTTTGACTTCAGAAGCCTGTACCCAAGCATAATAAGTTCCCACAACATATCACCAGACAGTTTCAAGTGCAGTTGTTGTCCAGAAAACAAAGTTCCAGGATTTGACTATTGGTTTTGCAAACAGAAAAAGGGCTTTGTGTCAACAGTTATAGAGGATTTAATAAAGAGAAGGCTGCTTGTGAAAGAGATAATAAAGAGCATTCTGAACAAGGGAGAAAAACCAAGCAAGATTTTATACGCGAGGTCCAATGTCCTAAAAACAACGGCAAACGCAATGTATGGTTATTTCGGCTTCTTCGCAGCTCGTTGGTATTGTATTGAATGTGCAGAAAGCATTACAGCTTACGGGAGATACTACATCAAAAAAGTTATAGAAGAGGCTGAAAAACAAGGCTTTAAAGTTATATACTCAGACACAGATTCCATCTTTATAAGCTTAGGACAAAAAACACGAGAACAAGCAATGATTTTTGTTAACAAGATTAATTCAGAACTTCCAGGTTTAATGGAGCTTGAATTTCAAGGTTTCTATCCAAAGGGTATTTTTGTCTCTGCAAAACTCTCAGCTTCAGGAGCCAAGAAAAAATACGCTTTAGTGGATGAAAAAGGGAATCTAAAGATAACAGGCTTTGAAGTTGTTAGGAGAAATTGGAGTCAACTTGCAAAGATTGTTCAAGAAACAGTTTTAAAGATGATACTGTTAGACAATAAAAAACAAGAGGCACTCTCATATGTGAGAGAAGTTATTGAGGATTTAAGAAAAAAGAGGATTAAGAATGAACTGCTAATAATACACACTCAACTCCAAAAGTCAACAGATGATTATACTTCATTAGCACCACATGTTGCAGTTGCCCAAAAACTCAAGGAAAAAGGGATGAGCATAAAACCAGGACAACTCATTAGTTATATAATCACTCCCGGTAGTGGCAATATAAGCTCAAGAGCTAAAATCCCAGAAGAGTGCGAGCAGGGATTCTACGATTCTGACTACTACATAAACAATCAAGTTATTCCAAGCGTTGAAAAAATATTCGAGATACTCGGTTATACAAGGGAAGATTTAACAGAAGAAAGCTCTCAGAGCAAACTAAAAGAGTTCTTTAAGAGGTAAAAAAACAAAAATACAAGAGTACAAAAAGCGAAATTTAACTCTATCTTAAAAACATAACTAAAGTATTAAAAACACAACTAAAGTATAACTCTGAAATCAAAATATAACCTTTTTCCCAGGGACTCTTGGAAATAACTGCACCTCCTCAATATGCTTCTTACCGCTTAAAAATCTAACAAGTCTTTCAACACCAAAACCAGCACCAGCACTTGGAACAAGCAATCCACGCTTGGCAAGTTCAACATAATCCTTAAAATCACCTGTGCTTTGATTCCTCTCCTTAAGTTTTCTAATTATAACATCATATTCAAATTCACGCTCACCACCACTCAAAGCTTCACCAAAACCCTCTGGATACACTAAGTCATAATTCAAATAATGCCCCTTATGTTCAGGGTCTTCTCTATCATAAAACTCCCTCTTATGACAAACCGCCCAGAATGGGTCCTCGAAGTGTTTAGAAGCCTCAATCTCCCAATCTTCGCCAAACTCTTTTACAAGTTCATGGGTTGTTAAAACCTTGAAAGGTGTTTTCGGAACCTTTAAATCTCTGTTGAGTTCCTTTAACTCTGAAGCACA
>CAZNLC010000073.1:0-3647 GCA_964573865.1 uncultured Methanosarcinales archaeon
CTTTAACCTTGCTTTTATCTTTTCCTCCACCCAAAAAGGGATTTTATTTAAAGCTATGACTTGTGAATGTTCGTGATCTATGGAAGCTCCTCCTTCCTTACCGTGGTTCTTGAACACTTGAACATACTTAACACCATTAAGGGTTGAGAGTTCTTCTATCCTGTTGGAGTAGACCTTTAGTATCTCCTTAATGTGTTCTGGTTTAAACTCAGAGAAATCTTTGTTATGCTCAGGAGTCTCAACTATGACCTCGTGTCTACCAAATGCATCTGCAAAGGTGAAGAATGTGTTGTCTGTTCTTATTACAGGATTTCCCTTCTCTTCAACTGCTCTATACTTATTCTCGAACCACCTTACCTTCCAGTTGCCGTTTTTATCCTTGACCCTGCCAATTTCAGGAGGTGTTAGTGCTTCATTTCCAGGGCAGAATGGGCATTTTATTTTTTTGTCCTCATCAACCTTCTCTTCCTTGAAAGTTTTTGGTCTTTTAGCTCTATTAGTTGCAACGATTACCCACCTGTCCAAAACATAATCCTTTCTTAATTCCATTAGCTATTCCTCTCTAAGAATATTTTTAAGGCCAGTTTATGGGCTTCAAAATAATTTTTTATTAGAATGTTCCAATCAGCAAGCTTTGATATTCTGTTAGCTTCTATCTTGTTCTTTATTCTTTCTTCCTTTGATAATTTTGTGAACTCGTACAAAAGGTTTGCTAGATTTTCAACAGCTGTTTCGTCGTCAACATTAAACCTCTTCAAGACAAAGATACCTGGTGTTTTTGGGTCTTCCCTGTGTTTTAAAACATATCTGCCAAAACCAGCGAGGTCTGTTGTTATGGATGAGATTCCAAGGGCAGCAGCTTCTAATGGTGTGTAACCCCAAGGTTCATAGAATGATGCGAACACGCCTAAGTGAGATCCTGTCATGCATTCATAATAATTTAAGTCTAATAAGCCGTCAGCCCCTGTTAGGTATATTGGATAATAAATAACCTTTACCTTGTCATCCTTTCCATTATTAATACCTGATTCTTTCAGATGTTTCATTATCAAATCATTATCCTCATTGTAGATTTCATGAGTGCTCAATGGTGGGCTTCCCTGCCTCTTCAATCTTAACATTTTCTTTTTCACTTCTAGTAGGAAAGGTTCTGTGAATAAGCTTTTATCATTTATTTCTTTGCCACAAATCATAAGGTAGAGTATCTTTTGTTTTATCTCAGGGAATTCTTCGTTTATAGTGTCTCTTAGGTCTTCATACAATGTCCTTGATTCTAGAAGTTCAGGTCTTATTGACTTAACACTTGCAGGTATCCAAAAGAACGCAACAACTGTTTTTTCTGAGTTTTCATCTTTTAATCTCTTATTTAATTTTGATAACGCTTTTATAAAGATATCAATTCCTTTATCATGAAACTCGTAGCGTCCTGCAATGAAGTATATTAGTGTTTTTTCAATATCAAACGAGTAGTATGGGAAGAAGTAGTACATCAAGAATTCCTTTATTTTGTTCTTGAGATTCTTGTGTTTTATTGCTAATTCATCAAATGTTGGGAACTTACTTATGTCCAAACCATTTGGCAGTATAACATCTGCTTTTCTTCCAAGCATAACATTCGCTTCTATTGAGGTTATTTCACTTACTGTTGTGAATACATCACAGTTCAACGCTGTTTGTTTTTCAAGCTGGTGTTTGGCTTGAATGTTGTTCTTGTACGCTTCCTCATCAGGTTTGATTAGGTTTATATTTGCATAAAAATTTCTTCCAGCACTTGCAAGTGCTCTTCCTAACACTGTTGCGTGGGTTGTGAAAACAGTTGCTACCTTAACATTATTCATTCTAATATAGAGTATTGCAGCTCCTGACAACCACTCATGGGCGTGTAGTATGATTCTCTCATTTGTTCTTTTCTTTACTTCTTCAATCATCCTTCCAACAGAGTAAGCCCAAATTACAGGTTCATCAAAATCAAAGTACTCAGTATTCAACGAATCAATCCTAAACCTGTCCCAAAGTTTTCTCTTTATTTCATTTCTATTCTTTGTAAATTCACTAAAATCAATAAGTATTGTGTTTGGGGTTCCATCTATTAACCACCTTCCATAGTGGCAGATGATACCTTCATTCCTCAATAATTTGAATGCTTCTCGCAAGAATTCTGGTGGTAGTTTCTCCTGAAATTCAGAAGAGGCTTTTTGGACTATGAATGGTCCAACAACAAAGTAATCTTCACCATACTCTTTAACCATTTGATTAGCTTTGGATGTTATAACTGTGTGAATCCCACCAACCTTGTTGCATACTTCCCATGATACTTCAAAAATCTTTACATTCACCATTTTATCTTACAAATATTAGGTTTGAAGGCCATTCATCCCTTATCTTCCCATTAACTATGTTTTTTGTTAGTAAGTAGTTGTGGTGTAGTTTTATTGTGTTGTTTATCCTTACAACATCCACCTTTTTTACACAATCACCAAACCCCTTTTTTAGTTCGTTGGTTATGTCAGCGTTGAATATTTCAACAATATCCTCCTCACGTCTGCTCTCTATCTGCAGCACTAAAACAGTGTTTCCATTACTCTCTCCTAATAAGCAAGTGTTTATGTGTTTTAGATTGTGAGGAGTAACCTCTTGTTTTTCTAAGAAATCGTTTATTTGTTTCTTTGTTATTCCATTTTTGAAGTGGACTATGTAGAGGTGAGAAGCCCCAAAAATTCCAGTTCCAGATTCAAGATTGTTCACACTTGCAAAATAGTATAGTATCCCTTCCTTCTCCAGGATTTTTCTCTTCCTATTGACAGTCTTCACAGGAATCTTTGTTATCTTGCTTATTCTGTTATCAGAGATTCTTGGGTCCCTTATTATTTCCCTTAGAATTTTTTGTTCAGCATCATCCAAGTCTCTCATATTATCACCTTTTTTAGGTTAATCATCAATATTTTAGCCCTAAAAATCCTTTTTATGTCAAATATTTACAATTACATATATAAATATATTTCGTTTTCTATTTTTTTGCTCATTTTATAGTGATATGTAAAAAATAACGAAAAATAATTTTATTATCTACTGAGTAGTAATTGCTAAACTTTTTATATGTCGGGCAAGAACTTTTTTTTATTTGATTTTCGAACTTTTAACAATTGATTGATCATTGATTATTAGGGTTTTTTTTATGAGGGTTTTAATGCTTGGGTGGGAGTTTCCACCTTTCAATACAGGAGGACTTGGAACTGCTTGTTATGGTCTCACAAAGGGTTTGGTCAATAATGGAGTTGATGTTACCTTTGTTATGCCAAAAGCTCCTTACAAGGTTAAATCCCATGTCAAAATCTTGATTGCAGAAGAAATGGCCAATGTTTTGTTTGTTAAGGTTCCATCATTATTAGTCCCCTATGTTAATTCAACATCGTACAAGCAAATGCTACTGCAAAAAACCAAGGATACAAATCACAACATCTATGGAAGAAATTTGTTTGAAGAGGTTTACAGGTATAAAGCTCTTATTGCAGAACTTTTCTTAAGGGGTTCTCTTGGTAGTTTTGATATAATCCACGCTCATGATTGGATGACATTTCCAGCAGCTGTTGAGTTGAAAAAGTTGTCAAAAAAACCACTTGTTGTTCATGTTCACGCCACAGAATTCG
>CAZNLC010000074.1:0-3571 GCA_964573865.1 uncultured Methanosarcinales archaeon
GATCAATTGTTCAGGCTTCTTTATCTTTCTAAAGATTATCCCTGCACTCTTGAAAATCTTCAGGAATTCCTTGTTGTAGTAATCACTGAAGGTTACATATTCCTTTATTCCAGCATTGACGAGCATCCTCGCACACAAGTTACATGGGGTGTGAGTGCAGTAAACAGTAGCTCCTCTCAAGCTGACACCATGTAACGATGCTTGTATTATCATGTTTTGTTCAGCGTGAATAGCAGGGCAGAGGTCATGCGAGGTTCCATGATGCATTCCTTTAAGGTGTTTTTCAACAGCATCCTTATCTTTTATACAACCAACATCTGTGCAATTTGGAAAACCAGTTGGAGGACCATTATAACCAGTTGATATAATCCTCCTGTTTTTAACAGCAATCGCTCCGATGTGGTGTCTTAAACAATTTGAGCGTTCAGCAACGACCATGGCAACTTTCATAAAGTACTCATCCCAACTCATCCTGTGTTTTTTCAACCATCTCCTGTAAAGCTCCCTCAGTGCAGCTTCGAGTTTCACTAGGAATAGTTCCTTGTCGTCATTTTCAAGAACAATAACATCAAAGTACTTTTCAGGGATTTTAACCATAGCTTCATCCTTTGCTTCTCTCCTTATGAGTAATGTGTAAACCTCATACCTTCTCTTGAAACCTTTTATGTTTGACTTAAATAATTCTATATCATCATCTCTTAAGAAGATTAGGAAGTTCTTGTCTTGTTTTATCTGTTGAGCTCTTTTTAATAATTCCAGAAGCTCATCTCCACTAAGTATTTCATAATTGTAATTTAGTATTTTGTTTACAGTTTCATCCCTAAACCTGTTTTCAAGTCGAGCGATTAGAATCATAAGGGGTAATCTGTTTTTCAACTTTAAATAAATATTCGTTCCCGAGTTTAGAAATATTTTTAATCATAGTCACGACTCGGTGTCTAAATGTTTTGTTTGAAAATTATTAATTGTCTATTATTCCATGTACTAAATTTTCAGCAATATAAATTTATTAATAGAACTTAGTGTTATTTAACTATATGATGTTATTTGATTATAAAGAGGTGAGCTGTTAATTTATAATTTCCCAGGTGGTGATTTTTATGGATAAGAAAAGGATATTCACCTTTATGAGCTCATCCTTAAAAAAAACAAAATTTGATGGTAAAATTTCATTAACACTTGAGGAGCTTTTTGAGCTTTCTAAAACAGAACCTGATTTAAAACCTCTAAGCTTAGAAGCGATGACACAACTTATTGACACAGAGGTTTTAGCTAAAATAAAAGAATTGCTTATTGAGTCAAATGAGCATTCATCATACCAAAATAACGCTTTAGGGTTATCTACTGTCTTAATGTTAGTCGCTGCTTTAAGGCAGACATCAGCATCCTCTCCCTACAAATCATATGTTAGGAGAATCCTCAGTAAAGTTGAGAAAATAGACAATACTAAAAATCGTTTGGAAGAGCTGTACAATCTTTTAGACAAAACTCTTGAAAATTCTATTGGCCGTAGTCATAATGCAGCTGTTGATTTGGTACAATTTGACATCTCAGAGATTGCTCCTAGGGCGGTTACTCTCTATCAAACATTTTATGAAATGGGAGTTAAAATGCTCCAAAAATCAACGAGGAGAGTTGAGCACGATACTTACCTCATTCCAAAAACACTTGAATATGCCCGTGGAGATATAGAAAATTTTTTGAGATCTAATCTTGAGGATTTTAACAAACTTCTAAGTAGAGCAGGTGATGATATTAATGAGAGGAAAAAACTCAGGCAGGATGCAATGTACATTCAACCATTATTGTTGCTAACAACCAATTTTGTTGGTTTTTCATTGAGGAGCGCTTGGCAGATGATGCTTGAAGCTGGAGTTAAATCAGATAAGCAAGGTAATTTAATAATTGATAAATCTTTAGAAGTTCCTACTATAATTAGAGATTATGCAGTAATGCTTTTCAACACTTTGAGAAGTGTTGACCCAAGGTTTGTTAAGCTCTGGAAGACAAATTATAAACAAAATCAATTCTGGCCGTCAAATAGTTTTTACTTTTCAAACAGAGATTTGGAAAAGTTGATTGAAGAGAGAACTAATTTTAAAGACGACTTCGTAGTGCTTGGTCATTCAAACCCTTTCAATTGGACTAGTGAGGATATTCCAAACTTGTTGAAATGTATAAAAGGAGATGATAAGGAGGTTCTTAACAATTTGAAACTTATGAATATAAAATACTTGATGAGGGTTGATTTGTCACTACTCCACCAGCTTACGAGGCACAGAACGCTGAGAAAACAAGTAGAACCTTTAAGGTACGCTGTTAAAAGGGCTATCACGAATGTTTTGGAAAACAATGACTTCAGTGATTTCCACATCCCAGTTCTTCTTAAAAAAGAACAGGATTTGTTCAAGAAGAATTATCGCAATGCTCTTTTATTGATAAAAGAACTTTTAGATAAAAATTATCCTGAGAATGATGTTATATTATTAGTACCACATGGTTTAAAAGTTTATACCCTTATGGAAGAAGATGGTTGGAATATCTACAAAACAAACGCTGACAGGCTTTGTATGACTGCAAAACCAGACATTAGGGTTTTGATGGGTGAAAAGAAAAAAGCCTTTGAAAGGTACGAGCTTGAAAATGGGATTGCACCATTGTTTTCCTCGCTGATGATTCCAAAGTGTGCTTATATCGGTGAGTGTCCTGATGGAATAACTAATTGTCCAAAATCAAGTTATATAAAATTTATTGAGTAAGTCAATTAATCCTCGGAAGTCCTTGAGGAAATTAAACTTCCTGATATACATTATAGCATACTTTGTTGTTTTGTTAATTCCCCATCTTTAGTTTTATCTGATAAATTTTTAATTGATTTTGGTTTTTGAATATTTCTTTGTGAATAACAAAAAATTTAAAAACTAATTATATTTCCACACCCTTAGGATAAGCTGGTCTTGACGGCTTGCTTATACCAGAGTTTAAAGCAATACAAGCTTACTCTGGTTCTTCAAGATTTAAGAGTTGAAAGAGGTGTTTTTATGGCAAGAATGCACTCAAGAGCTAAGGGGAAGTCAGGCTCTAAAAAACCTTCAAAACCAAGTTTGAGCTGGGTTCGTTACAAACCAAAGGAAGTTGAATTGCTGGTTGTTAAGCTTGCAAAACAGAGAATACCACCATCACAGATTGGTTTGATACTTAGGGATACTTACGGAATTCCATCAGTAAAATTGATTTGTAAGAAAAGCATATTGCAAATACTCAAAGAGAAAAATCTCACTCCTGAACTTCCTGAGGATTTGGTTGCACTGATGAGGAAGTATGTTAGTGTGAAAAAACACTTTGACGAGAATAAGCACGATTTTACAGCAAAGCGTGGTTTGCAACTTACAGAATCAAAGATTAGAAGATTGGTGAAGTATTACAAGAGAACAGGAGTGTTGCCAAGGGATTGGAAATTGAGTGTTGACACTATGAGAATTTATACAGAGTAATCTTTACTCTAAGTTTATTTTTCATTTACGATCAAACAAGCGGTGAGCCTATGCAAGAATCGAGCGGGGGAAAGAAT
>CAZNLC010000075.1:0-3472 GCA_964573865.1 uncultured Methanosarcinales archaeon
CTTCAAACCAGAATCTTCTACAACATTATCATTCTCCCCGGACTTACTGCTCTCTTTAAGCCATTCAAAGAAATCCTTTGTTATTGTTTTAATATCCCTGTTCTTATTAGCGCGTATTGTCTCTGTATAAAGCCGCATGAGTTTATCCCTAAAGTTAGGGTAGTTATCACTAAAGTTTAGAACATATTCCTTAAAAGAATTTCTCAACATATAATTGTGTGTTTGTCTTAACTCAAGCAAGTCATCTCCATACTGGGAAGCAACATAGAGTGAGTATATTAGTGCAGGTTTTTTAGAGTACTTTAAATTAACAAGTTTCTTTCTGAGTGTGTGAAACAGTAAGAAAAAACCATAAACTGACTCAGTGATATTCTCTAGATCTTGATTACCTCTTCCCTGATACTTAGATATAATCTTTATACTCTGTTCTATCTCGTATGCGTCTCTCAATCTACTTATGAGCTCACTCTTCGATGCATTAAGCTCCTTTATTCTTATCTCTAACTCTCCCATTTTAACACCTCAAAGAAGAAAAACAAAAAAAGGGTTTTGTTGCTTATCAAAGGGCGTACTTCTCAATGTATTCCTCAACTTTTGAATCAAACTCTGCACTCTTCTTTATCTGCTTCTTTCTCTTGTCGTCCAATGCTTTATCCACTTCTGCAAATGACTCGACTGTTTGCTTTGAAACAATATCAGGAGTTGGTGTTTTCATCGCTTTTACAAGAACATCTTTTATGGAATCATTTGGTCCAAGTATAAAATCTACACTTTCACTCAACTTCTTCGCAAAGCCTACATGCCTAACTGCTTGGTCCAGGAATTCTTTTAGAGCTACTGCAAACTCCTTTGATACATATAAACCACGGACTTTATAAGCCTTATCCAACTCTTCTTCCTGCTTACGCACTGTAACTTCCTGAAGTTTTATAGCCATCTCAAGGCCATCTAATTCCTCTCCAACCTTATTTATGTCGGATTTTATCTTTTGTTTTTCTGTTCTTGCATTTGATATTATTCTATCTAATCTTTGTCTTTCATCAAAAAGCTCTTCCAAAGAATAGTCTAACTTTTCAGGACTCAGATACTCAAGTTTTGGTTGTTCAGCACTATTACTCCTTTTATAAGAGATTACTGATTCTAACTCCTGAAGCTGTTTTGATGATGCCTCCATGAAACTCTCATGTTTTTTGAGTTTATCGCGGAGCTCTGTTATATCCCTTATACGCAATGAGAATTTATCCTGCAATGCATACAATTTGCTTCTGTATTTATTGAGCTTCCTTTCTTCAAATTTTACGCGTGTTTCTACATCTTCAACAATCTTTTTTTGTATATCTGAATAGTCCTGACCCTTCATTAAACCAAGAGTAGCTGCTACGCCTGAGAAAATACCAAATTTACGACGCTTACGATAATACTCCTGTATATACCGCTTGCTGATGTCATACAGTTGCTTTCTCAAATCACTAGGATCGTATGCTCCTTCATCAACCTTTCCAAGCATATTATCCTGCCATCTCTTCAACTCATCATCATTAAAGCTATTATCTATCTTATCCTCTATATTATGTTCTAATTCTTTATTCATTTGGACCACCTCAAATTTTTGTTAAATCGTTTTAGGGAGTTTTTTATAACATCAAACCGTAGGTTTGGTAAGTCTTATACAACTCTTCCTCCTTCTTACGCACTATATCCCTCCAAGTTGCTATAGCTGTCTTAAGATCACGCAACGTTTTTCCAATCATAATTATCTTGTTTCTTATCTTTTGTTCTTCTGTTCTGCCACGTGATAATAAACTCGTTAATTCTGCTTTTTCATCAAAAAGCTTTTCCAAAGAATAGTTTAATACTTCATGACTCAAATGCTCAAGTTTCGGTTGTTCACCCTTTTTATTTACCTTATAATCAATTACTGATTCTAACTCCTGAAGCTGTTTTGATGAAGAGTCTACAAATTTCTTGTGTTCTTCGAGTTTATCATGCAGCTTTACCATGTCAATCTTATACGATGATAATTTATTCTGTAAGGTATACAATCTATTTCTATATTTATCGAGTTGCCTTTCTTCAACCTTTATACGTGCTTCTACATCCTTAACAAGCTTATCTTGTATATCTGAATAGTCATAACCCCTCATTAAAGCAAAAGCAGTCGCTATACCTGAGAAAATACCAAATTTACGATGATCACGATAATACTTATATATTGCTTCCTTATTGAGCTTGTTCCATGCTTTTTTCATATCCTTAAGAGAATGTGTTTTCCTATTCATATACATAAACCATTCCTTAGAATCCTCCGCAAGCTCTTTTATTCTGTCTTCAATATTGTCTTCGGGTTTTTCATCACCAGGGTCTTGTATTGCATTTATTTGGACCGCCTCCAGCAATAGTTTTTGTTTTTTTCAAATGGATTGTTTCAAGCTTGTTCTCCTTATTTGCTCGTCCAGGCTTCCCTTGTATCTGGGTGTTGTTAAAGCTTGTATTGCTCCGATTATATGCCCCTTTCTTGCATTTGAAACAAAACCTAACAGCTTATAGTAGTGGACCATGAACTCTTGAAGTATGTCTTTATTCTCTTCAACCTTCATTGTTAGTTCCCAAAGTTTTGGACCGTTTATCATTTTGATTCCTTTCCTTGCACAGTATTTTTCAGCTCTCATTGTAAAGTAAGAGTTTGTTACAAACTCTGAATACCTTGGTTCGTGGTTCAGTAGTTCTAAAACACTGTAAAACTTGGCGACTTCTTCTAAGCCTACTTTGGAGCCTTGTTTTTTGTATTTCACTTCCACGAACACTGTTTTTGGGATTAGGTTATCCATCCTCTTATACATAATATCTATCTGGTACTTCATCCCTGATTTTCTTATAGTAATATTTCTCTTAACGCTTACATAACCAAGTTGTTTGTAGAGGTTTTCTACAAAAACTTCAAGTTTGTAACCATTCAGGTTCTTCCTTTGCTTTGTGCTCCTCATTTTACTCACGGTTGTGGGTTAATACTATTGGTTATCTTGTCCCACAAGTTTTTGATGTAATCACCTGTTTTTTTAGCGAGTTCTGACGCTTTTGAACCAACATACTGTGTTGTAAGTTGTAGTCTGTCTTTGTCTGTTAGGTCATTCCAGTAGCCGTCCACTATGATATCTCTTTTCACATCGTATGGAAGTTTGTGGAAGTTTTCTTCAACAAATTCTGCGAGGTTGTCTTTGCTCACTATCTCAACAACATTTTGTGATGTTTTCTTGTATATCCATTCAAGTGGATGGTATTTTTTCTCAACATACATTCCTCCAAAAAATAAAACTCCAGCTGCGGTTATGCTTATAACCTTTCTTGCCAAACCCATTTTTACACCTCCTGATTTTTATAGCTACAACTAGCTCGTTATAGCTATGACTACCTCAATTATTTTTATTCAATTTTAGATGACTAAAGGAGCTTGCTTAGGAACTTCTCTCTCACT
>CAZNLC010000076.1:0-3458 GCA_964573865.1 uncultured Methanosarcinales archaeon
AAGGTTGTTATATTCAAATCCAAGGTTGTTTTTCTTTGTGAAAAACATCATTTTGGACTTTCCAATCTTAGCTGATAAGAATCCAGATTTTAGTATAAACAACTTAATAAACAACCTTAATTCATAATTAATTCATAATTGAATGAAATCAAATGGGTAAATTTATAAATAAGTTTATAAATGAAAAAACTCTACGACTTTCATAAAGTTTTAAATCTTCAAAAGAAGTTGGGGTGGTTAGATGGATGAAGAAATCTCCTTTGATTTTTCAAAGATAAGCGGTCTTTTTAAGGGTAAAAGAGATAAAAGGAAGAAGAGACAAGAGTCAAGTAAAAAGCAAGATTCTGAAGAACCTACAATAAATCTTGAGAATATTAAATCCTTTTTTGAAAAATACTCAACTGTTCTTCTTATAACACTAATAGTTTTGTTCACAATTTACATTAGGATTCAACCACTAAACCTTCCAATTGCTGATGATTGGGCGAGGAACAATGTTTATAGTTATATAAAGAGTAATATAAAACAACAAATCAATAAACAATTTCCAAACCTGCCAGATTTTCAGAAAAACAAGTATGTTGATGATAATTTTAAGGCGGTTTTAGAATCTAACAAGAACGAGATTGAGGATCAAATAAAGAAAACAGCGGATTACTTAAGGTCAGAATTTCAGTATAAAAGCGGGAACAAAACATACACATTTCTTGGAGATTTGGACTCTTACCATTGGCTTCGTTACACGAGGAATTTGGTTGAGAAGGGGATGTATGGTGATGAAGTGAGGAATGGTCGTTACTATGATACCTATATGATCGCTCCAATAGGAACTTATACTAGTGTAACACTCCACCCTTATGTTATATACTATCTTTATTTGGTGATGAGGTTCTTTGACAAATCAACAACTCTTATGCAAGCTTCTTTTTATGTTCCAACTTTACTCTCAATAATAGCTGCAATCGCTGCTTTTTTAATAGGAAAACTTATTGCTGGAAATGTTGGTGGTTTCTTCTCAGCCTTAATGCTAACTGTAAATCCTTTCTTCATAAGGAGAACAATAGGCTCTGATAACGATATCTATAATGTTTTATTCCCACTGTTGATTGTTTGGGCTTTTTTAGAGGCGTTTGAGGCAAAGGACAGTAAGAGGAGATTCTTTTACGCTACACTCTCAGGTTTGTTCCTTGGAATCTTTAGTTTTTCCTGGATGGGCTGGTGGTATATCTTTGACATCATAATAGCAGGGCTTTTAATCTATCTTGCTTACCTACTTATTCCGAAGGTTTCAAAGCACGGGTTTAAGGAAGTTAGAAGCTTCATAAGCTCATCAAAGGTTTTCAAAAGCACAATTACAGTTATGCTAATCTTTATAATCTCTTCTGGTTTTTTTGTCAGTATCTTTAAGGGTCCAAGTTTGTTTTTGAAAGCTCCTTTTTATGCGCTACAATCAACTAAATTGAAAGTTGCTGTTAAGACAAGTTTGTGGCCTAACATATACACAACAGTTGCAGAACTTAATCCAGGCAGTTGGAATGAAATCTTCAATAGTTTAGCTGGTAAGTTATTCTTTTACATAGCTTTACTTGGGATAATACTTTCAATTTTTAAGAGGGATGAGGATGGTAATCTTGATGTTAAGCTGCCGATAGTACTCAGTGTTTGGTTCTTTGTATCAATATATGCAAGTTTGACAGGTGTTCGTTTTATAATCCTGTTCATCCCTGCTTTTGTCATCGCTTTTGGAGTAGCATTTGGATTAATCGCTGAAATGTTGCCAAGGTTCTTTAGTAAACTCTTGGATGTGAATACAAATTTGATGAAGACAATAATTGTGGTCTTACTCTTGGTTTTAGTCATTACTCCTGTAAAAGCTGGGATATTAACTTCAAGGTCTTACATCCCAAGCATAAACAAAACTTGGTACACTGCGCTAAAAACAATTGATGAAAAGGCTTCGAAAGATGCAATAATCAATTCATGGTGGGATTTTGGTCATTGGTTCAAATACTTTGCAGATAGAAGGGTAACATTGGACGGTGCTTCTCAGAACTCACCACAGGCTTATTGGCTTGGTAGGATGTTGGTGTCTGACAATGAAGAGGAGACCATTGCTGTTTTGAGAATGTTGGATTGTGGTTCTAATAAAGCGTTTGAAGAGGTTGATAAGGTTTTGAACGATACTGAAACTTCAGTTAGTGTTGTTAGAAAGATTATTATGATGCCAAAGCAAGAAGTTCCTTCATACCTTAAAAAATTAGGTTTTAATGATTCTTCAATAAATAAGATCTTGAATTACACACACTGCAACCCCCCTGAGGATTACTTGATAACAAGTGATGATATGATAGGAAAAGCAGGTGTTTGGGCTCACTTTGGATTGTGGAATTTTAGGAGAGCCAAACTCCTCACTATTGTGAAGGAGAAAGGCATAAAATCAATTGATTACTTGGTGAACAAGCTTAATTATTCTGAAGAAGAAGCGAGAAGATTGTACAATGAGATTATTACGCTGCATGGTCGTTCAGAGGAAGATTGGGTTGCTCCATGGCCTGGTTTTATATCAATGCCTTCCAACTGTGAGATTGTTAATGAAACAAAGCTTAAGTGTTATAACAATATTCAAGGTCAAAATTTGTTGAGCATCATTGACTTAAAGAAAATGGATGTGCAGATTCCATCATCAAATGGTGTTATAAAACCATTATCAGCAGTTTTTTCAACGCCAAGTGGAATAAAGGAAAGGGTTTTTGATGATTGGCCTGATGATAAGAAGTTTAAGGCTACAATAGTTATTGTTTTGGGAGACACTCCAAAGAGTTTTTGGTGTTCAAGAGAACTTGCTAAGAGCACATTTACAAGATTATACTTTATGAACGCCAATGGAATGAGGCACTTTAGACTGTTAACTCATAACTCTGGTCCTTTTGGGACGAATGTTTATGTTTGGAATGTAACTTGGAATCCTAAGGATGTTGTTGAGAATAACACAGAAGTTACTGTGGATTATATAGGTTATTTTGCTAATGGAACTGTTTTTGATTCTTCAATAATCAATTGGGAGGAACTTAACATAACTAAAGAATCAAATTTTGACGATTACCTACTTAGAAAACCCCTAAGGTTTACAGTTGGAAAATCACAGGTGATAAGAGGTTTTGAAAGAGGGGTTTTAGGGATGAAAGTTGGTGAGGAGAAAACAGTAATTGTAAGTCCAGATGAAGGTTATAAGCAGGGAGAACTCGCTAATAAAACACTCTACTTTAAAGTTAGGGTTCTGAACATAGTTTAGACAGCAGGAATACAATAAACTTAGGTGTTATTATGGTGAAGAAAAACCTCAATGAGGTTTCAGGAGAAAATCAGGCTAATCAAGGCAATGACTTTATTGATATTACAAACTTTGTGATGAAGTTCAAGTTTTTAAGGAATCTTAGTTGGCAGGATTATGTTTTTAT
>CAZNLC010000077.1:0-3400 GCA_964573865.1 uncultured Methanosarcinales archaeon
TTCTTTCCTCCTTGAACACTTTAACATAGGGTTCTGTTGTTCTCGCAGTCGCATTCCAATCAATACTGTTCGCATCGTCGCTTGGAGTGTACTCTCTAAGACGGTCGAACTCCAAGCCCTTACCTGTTATTATTTTCAGATACACAAGCTTCAGTTTGAAAGTTTCAATGAGCTTGGAAACATTCTTGTTAATAATATCTAGTAGAGAATGGAATTGTAGAGTGTTAACTCTTAATTGCATTAAGGCACCTCCACAGAGTTGAGGATGTTGTCAACTAATTCGTCAGTACTTATTCCAGCTGCTTTTCCCTCATAGTTGAGGATTAATCTATGTCTCATAACATGATGAGCGACTTCACTAATATCGTCGGGGACAACAAAGTCTCTTCCATTCATTAAGGCTATGGCTCTTGCACCTAGGGCAAGCCAGATTGTTGCCCTTGGAGAACCACCGTACTTAACATACTTCAAACCTTGTATGTGAACTCCCCTTCCTCTACTTGTATTAACTAAATCAACAATGTATTTTTTCACAGGTTTTGATATGAAAACTTTTCTAACACTGTTTTGTAATTCAATGATGTCATTTGGGTTCAGCACAGGTTTCACTACATCGAGTTTATTGTACTTTGTCATTGTGTTCTCATCTAAAATTATTATTTCCTCTTCTGGTTTTGGATAATCAAGAATCAATTTCATAAAAAACCTGTCAACTATAGCTTCTGGAAGTGGGTAGGTACCATATTGTTCTATTGGATTCTGAGTTGCAAGGACTAAAAATGGTCTTGGAAATTTGAATTCCTGTGTGCTTATATTCACTTTTCTTTCCTGCATGACTTCCATCATCGCAGCTTGTGTTTTTGGAGGTGCTCTGTTTATTTCATCCGCAAGTATGAAATTCGCGAAGACAGGTCCCTTAATAATGTAGAATTCACCTGTTTTCGGATTATAGGCGTTTACTCCTATTATATCCGCGGGTAACATATCAGGAACAAACTGTATACGTTTGTGCGTTGTTCCCTCAATCGTCCTTGCCAATGTTTCCACAAGCAATGATTTTGCAAGCCCTGGAACTCCCTCAAGCAAAGCGTGACCATCACAGATTAGGGATACCAAAACCATCTTTACAATTTCCTTTTGTCCAATAACCACTTTAGAAATTTCTTTTTTTAAAGCGTCAAGTTTTTCTTCATAAAACTTAAGTTTTTCTTCATTTATACCTTCTTCCTTGTTTTGCTCGTACTTTGTTTCCATGTTTGTTTCCATAAGAGAAACACCTCCATAAGCGTGATTTACAAAAATGAAATTCAAGTTTAATGAATTTAATAAATGTTTGATTAAATTAACAATTTATTTTTATAAAGATTAATCACAAGTTTTAAATTTTTATGTTTTACTCTCGAGTTAAGAAAAATTTTAAATTCTTTTTAGTTTGTTCACAGTAATTCATTAATTCTTTACTTTAAAGTAATTTTGAATAAGAGAAAGTTTTTTATATGATATTTCTTACATTTCCGAGTATGGAATTTTCAATAGCACTTGTGGTTGCATTTATTGCTTTAATCATCGCTTTACTTGACCTGTGGTATACTATACGTGTTAAAGTGAGGATGTTCCACACTCTGGAAAAGATTGAGTTGGAACAAAAGAGAGGTATTTTTGAATCAATTTACACAAAGGACTCTCCTGTTGAGTTTAATACTGAGAATGTTGTTGAACTTGCAAAGAGAATTAAAGAAGCTATTGCTTCAAAGTTGAAGTTGAAGCCTGGACTAACATATCCTCAACTGATATCAGAGTTAGAGAAGAAAGGTATTCCTGCAGATTTAAAGGACTTACTTTCTGATATGTTTAACAGGGTTATGAGGATAGAGTATGCTAATCAAAAGGAAGAAGACACTGCTAAAATAGTTGAAGAGGCAAGAAGAATAATTAAAACATTGGGACTAAGCCAATCCACCATAAAACAAAGTAAATGATGAGCAGCACTTCCAAGCTTAAAACGATTTTCTCGTGTAACTTCCACTCAACCTTTTTGACTCCAGCTGGGTTGACATTCCACCATTGAGCCCAAGCTTCTGTTTCTTCCTCCTTATTCTTTTCCTCTTTAACATTCTTCTCTTGCTTTGGGGTTTCCCTAAACAAGTCAGTGTTGAAGCCGAAGTTCTCGTTGAATATTTGTGAAGCGTCCTCCTTAACTTTTCTTCTGTTGAAAAACATAACTAACACCTCTTTTATTCTTATATTTGATTTTTATTTGTTGTTGATTGTTATTTTTACAGCATCATCTGCTTTAGCTTGTAGTAGCATATGTTAGCATGCGTGAAGAAACAGCGAGCTTGCTTGGATTATTTTAAAATATTTAAAAAATTTTTATTTTTAAATTTTCCCTTTTTTCGTTCTTTTCCTTCTCTTCCTTACAACCATCGCCTCCCTATATTGTTTGAATTTGTTGAACAGTATGTAAGCAGACCAAATTGTTAGTATGATAAAGAGTATTGGTATAACCCTGAATTTACCGAAGAGTTGTGGAACAACATCTATTACAATTGGTGAAAATGCTATTGCTCCTTCTCCTGATTTTAAGACGAGTATTGCATTACATGTTTTGAAAGCACTCTTAACCTTAACTTTGTAGATTAATGATTTTCTCTCACCTATCGATAAGTTGTAAACTGCCTCTATTTTATCTATACAATCACTTGCGTATTCAAAACTTAGCGTTATGTTTGTTAGATTAAAGTCTCCATTATTTTGTACGAGTATTGGAATCCTGTGCCATCTGTTCTCTTCAAGGGTTAGTTTTGGAGCAACCTCTAAGATATCAAGTTTTGAGAGTTTTTGCCTTGGGAGAACAATCACTTTTAAAACATCAGTGTCTGCAGTTAAATTCCCATTCACTATTGCGTTGACATTTATTAAGTATGTTCCTGGAATTTCATTCTCATAGATTTTTAAGTATATTGTTCCATTCTTTATCTCCCTCGGTTTTATTTGTGCGAATCTTACATCAGCGGTTTTCCAGCCACGTTTAATCTCAGCTCTAACAATAACATCCTTGACTAAAGTTCCAAGGTTTGTTAGGTTAAAACCAACAGTTCCTGTACCACCTTGTTGGATTTTTATTGTATGATTGTAAAGTTTTAACTTTAACTTTGGAGGTGTTATTTGTGGCGGTACTAACTGTTGTATTATTTCCTGTTCTATATTGCCTGTTGTAGGTGGAGAAGGTGGAGGGTTTTTAGGGGTCATATTGACTTCTTCACCAAGAGGTGCGAATATTGAAAAGTTTGTGATGTTTATACTATAGATTTCCTTGTTTATCTTATCAGTGTAACTTGGAATCGGAAACCATTGCGAGCCATTATACTTGTATAGATCAAGAGTCGCTTCGAGAACA
>CAZNLC010000078.1:0-3392 GCA_964573865.1 uncultured Methanosarcinales archaeon
CCTTTATTATATCAAGGTTGTTCATTATTAACTCTTTGAGTTCCTCTATTGTTGGATTATCAGGCATTGTATCTATAAAAAACAAGGACTCGCTTTTAAATCTTTCGATTTTTTTGTCATTTTTTAGCACTCAACTGTAGATTTTTTCATAAGAATTCTACACTTTACTGTTAGAAAAATACAAATTTTAAGCTATCCTTATTCCATCTAACAACACTTCTTTAGCAAATGGGTCCTTCTTGTTCTTGTAAAAATCTTCCTTAAAAAAGTGGAATTCTATGATTTTGCCATACCTTTTCTTGACTCTACCTGAAAAGCTTAACTCGTTTATGATATCATTGGAATTACCAATAACAGCTATGTCAATATCTGACTTATCATTGAATATCAACTTACTGTAGGAACCAAATAAATAAGCATCAACTCCTTTCTTCTTCCTAAGAATAAAACCCAGGTCTGTTAATATAAAGATGATCCTGAGGGGCAACTTCTTAAACCTCACATATTCTTTTTTCACTAAATCTATCACTAATTCTGAGTTGTCATTCTTGAAATTAAGAGAGAATCTCCTCAACCTTTTAACAAGAATCTCTGACTTTATTAAATAGTTGAGAGCGTTATCTAAACTAACATTACTTATTCCAAGTAAATCCTTGATTTCCTTCCTTGAAAAACTCTTCCCTGGAGATACAGCGAAGATTAGTAAAATCTTAAAAACATTCTTGTTAAACAATAACATCATTTTAACAACCTCTCTACTCTTTTTATATAAGGCAATGCTACTGATTCAAGAATACTAGATATTCCAAAACTCATTTATTAAAACAATCAAACCCTTCTTGAATAATTTCTTTAATTCTACCATTTTTTAGGTATTAATTGTCCTAATTACAATCGATTATAAAAACGATTTTGTATCTTGTTGAGACACTTCACTGTGCTATTTTATCGTAAAACTATCGTTAAAATCGTAAAGTTATCGTTAAAAAAATCGTTAAGCAACCCTGTGTTTGTGATGTGTTTTATTGAGTGAATCACAGCTTTAATGTGATGTTGAGTTGACCCAAAAATTTATAAACAAATACTCGATTTCCATTATTACCCCGCCTAGCTCAATGGTGGAGCGTCCGGCTGTAGAGCCCTGCAAGACAATATCAATGCTGATAGGATGATTGCAGGTCAGTTGGGTGCTGTTACCGGAAGGTTCCCGGTTCGACCCCGGGGGCGGGGATTTCTACAAAGTTTTTAATACTAAAACAACATTCTTATTACTATGGTTTATGAAGAAGTTACTGCTCGTATGAGCAAGGAGGATTTTTTGAAGAAGATTAAGGAGTTTAATCCAAACGCAAATCTGAAACTCATTAGTAAGGCTTATGATTTTGCTAAGAAAGCCCATTCTGGACAGTTGAGGAAGTCAGGAGAGCCTTATTTTATTCACTTGACTGAGGTTGCTTATATGCTTGCAGAGTTGAGGAGTGACACTACCACTATAGTTGCTGCTTTGCTCCACGATGTTTTAGAAGATACCTCTGTAAAGCCTGAGACTATAAAGAGGGAGTTTGGCAATGAGGTTTTTGAGATTGTTGAGGCTGTTACTAAGATTCAAAGGATTAAGTTTGAGAAGTCTGAGAATGTTGCTGAGAACATTAGGAAGGTTGTTTTGGCAACTGCGAAGGATTTTAGGGTTATTTTGTTGAAGCTTGTTGACAGGCTTCATAACATGAGAACTCTTAGGTTTTTGGATGAGAATCGTCAGAAAGAGATTTCTAAGGAAACCCTCGAGATCTATGTTCCAATAGCTTACAAGCTTGGGATGCACAGGTTGAAGTCTGAGATGGAGGATTTGTGTTTGAAGTATTTAAACCCTCAAACTTATGAGTATATTAAGAAAAAGGTTGGTCAGAAGAGAGAGGTTCGTGAGAGAGAGGTTGTTGAGATTGTGAAGCACTTTAAGAAGGAATTGCTCAAAGCTGGTTTTGAAGTTGAGGTTTTTGGCAGGGCTAAGAGTTTTTACAGCATTTATAAGAAGATGGTTACTAAAAAGAAGAGTTTTGAGGAGATTCATGATTTGATAGCTATTAGGATAATAACAAATAGTGTTGAGGATTGTTATAAAGTTCTTGGTTACATCCACTCCCACTATAAGCCTATAATGAGGGTTTTTAAGGATTATATTGCTGTTCCAAAACCGAATGGTTATCAATCTATACACACTACAATCCTCTTCAATAAAAAACCTGTTGAGATTCAAATAAGAACTTGGGATATGCACTACGCTGCTGAGGATGGGATTGCAGCTCATTGGCGTTATAAGGGAACTGAGCGTGATAAACAGTTTGACAGGCGCATTAATTGGTTGAAGAGGATTTTGGATTGGCTTCAAAAAGCCGAGAATGCTGAGGAGTTTATTGAGAGTTTGAAGGTTGATTTGTTTAAGGATGAGATTGTTGTTTTAACACCCAAAGGCGACCCCATTATCCTTCCTGAAAAAGCGACTCCTGTTGATTTTGCTTATGCAGTCCACACCGAGCTTGGGAATCATTGTAGCAAGGCTTTGGTTAATGGTAAGCTTGTGGGCTTAGACACTGAACTTGAGAGTGGGGATGTTGTTGAGATAATAACCTCGAAGAATGCTAAGCCTTCAAGGAATTGGTTGAGGTTTGTTAAGACGAAGTCAGCAGCTCAGAAGATAAGGAGGGCTTTGGGAATAACAAAAGAAGAGTTGGAGGTTAAGAAGAAGGTTGTTATGAGTGAGAAACAGCTTATTTCTTTGTTGGACCTTAAGGGTTTGAAGCCTTCTATGATAAGGTTTGCTAAGTGTTGTAATCCAAAGTATGGTGATGAGATTATTGGTGTGAGAACAAGGGATGGTAAGGTGACTGTTCACAAGAAGAATTGTGCGAACCAGTTTTCAACACCAGAGAATCAAAGGTTTATACTGAGGTGGAAGCGCGAGTCTGATGATAGGAATTATAGTATGACTGTTCGCTTTGTTGATAGGGTTGGTTTATTGTCAGATATTCTTAATGTTATGTCAAGCAACAAAATTAACATAAGGTCTGTTAAGAGCAAGACATCTAAGAAGAATGCTGTCTTAACATTTCAAGTTTCAGTTAGTGATGATAAGAAGATTGAGGCTTTAGTTAGGAGTATAAAGAGCATTAGTAATGTTTTGAGTGTGGACGTTAGGAAAGAATCAAGTTTTAAAGAGGGTATTGCTGAGATGTTGAGGGGGAGGTTGAAGAGCAGGTTTAGAAGTTCTAGGAACAATAAACACAAATAATCAGCTGAAAAGACTAAAAATCGCTTTTTGTAGTAAATACAAAAACACTATCAATGATACTATTGTGTTTTGAACTCCAAAGCTTGAGATTATGATATAGATTCCT
>CAZNLC010000079.1:0-3380 GCA_964573865.1 uncultured Methanosarcinales archaeon
ACATCACCACTCTTGATTATAGTAATAATCTCATCTTTACTTATTTTAACATCATTAAAATCGTATGTTTCAGGAGCGTCTTTTAAGGATTCCTCATTGAACAAGAACAATCTTGAAGTGTTGCCAAGCACTTTTCCATAATCCTCATTCTTAAGATATCCCTTTATTCTTTGAAGCTCTTCAGAGCGGAGAGCTTTGAAACTCTCATTCTTCATAATAGTTGTGAAACCTGTAATCACACCATTATTGAATCTTGCAATAAAAGTAACTTGTTTTGATGACAAATCTCTTATTTTTAATGCATCATTGTAAACCAAAAGCCCATACACCAGAGAAACTGCTATGAATAACACTACTAACAAGAACAATGCTCTGATAAAAACCTTAACAATCTTAAATATCAAAAATATAAGTGCGATGATTAATACAACACTAAGTAAAATTGTAATGTCCATCCAATCACCTCTTTAAAACTTGTTTCTATTCTGAATATTCTAAAATTTGTTCTTTCACTATTTAAATATTTTTATGAAATATAGAGCTTAAGAGAAATAAGAACTCAAGATAGCAGAGTTTAAAACTAAGAGTTTAGTTAGATTCCGAACGACGTTGTGTTATTAAATCTTACTAAAACTTATAATAACATAGTAAATAGTATTCTTGCTTCTGGTGGGCAGGGAATAGTAAACTTTAAATAAAAGCTGTGCTTCAACTCGAAAACTTTTTAAATAATGACGCAGTAGCATTACTAAAAGCTGTGAAAACATCAATACAACAGAAGCAATAACATGTAGAATGCTTCAATAACTTAAATAATTAAGGTTGAATAGGGGGTTGGAAAAATGGTTGAGCCACCAAGGCCTTTGGATGCTTTGAACAAAGCAAGGGATAAGAGAGTAGTTGTTGAGTTGAAGAATGGCAAGCAGTACATTGGAAAATTAAAAGCTTTTGACATACACATAAACATAGTGATTGAGGATGCAGAGGAACACATAAATGGAGAGTTAAAGAGAAAACTTGGAGTTGTTTTTATAAGAGGAGACGCTATAACAACAATATCTCCAGCATAGGGTGTTTTTGATGAGTAAGGGAACTCCTTCTATGGGAAAGAAAGGGAAGAAGAAACTCCATGTTAGATGTAGGCGTTGTGGACATGTTTCTTTCCACATAAAGAAGAAGGTTTGTAGTCACTGTGGTTATGGAAAATCCTCAAAGCTTAGAAAGTACAATTGGAAAAAACCAGGAAAGTGAGGTGGAATTATGGCTTTATCACAGTGGAGGAGTAGGAAGAAACCAACAGCAGGAACCTACAAGAGTTTTAGAAAGAAGAGAAAGATGGATTTAGCAAGACAACCAGCGTTTACAAAGGTCGGTGAGAAGAAGATAAAGGTTTTAAGGGTTAGAGGTTCTAACAAAAAGCTTAGGTTACTATCTGTAGAGTATGCTAATGTCTTAGCAAAGGATGGTAAGATGAAGAAGGTTAAGATAAAGAATGTTGTTGAGAACCCAGCAAACAAGAACTACGCCAGGAGAAATATAATAACAAAAGGAACAATAATAGAAACTGAGATTGGAAAAGCTAAGGTTACCTCAAGACCTGGGCAGGATGGAGTTGTAAATGCTGTGCTTATTGAACGATAAGGTTCTATTTCTGTAAATGCTTTATAGAAAGGATACAATTTTACCACTCTGTAGTTACTAAAATAGAAAGATTTATATATAAGCAGTATTTAATTCTGATTATGGAAGAGCACACAGAATGGGATTATTCAATTGAGGATCTTGAAGACATTGTTAATCAAAAGAATAAAATTGGTTATGAATATAAAATAATTGACTCAAAAGAATTTAGAGAAAATGAAATAAAAAACTTCAGGGACCCTGGTTATAAACTAGTAGAGGATTATGAAGATAAAATAGTAGAGATTATACAAGAGTTATTCAAGCACAATAAAGACATCTTCTATAAATTAGATGTTGAAATTGAGAGAGTAAGTGGTTTGGCATCAGGTGAGATAGAAGCGATGGTGAGTTTCTATTTTGATATTTACACTAAAGAACCTAATGCTGAAATCTTCACCAGAAATTTTAGAGTAACTTGTAAATTAAAAACCCGCTATGATGATAACATTACATTCAACAGTGAAAAGGAAGAAGACATGAAAGATTACAAGATGGAAGTTATTTCAGGACTGATTAAAAGGCTTAAAGAAAAGTATGAGAAGAGGTATAATAAAGTGGAAATTGGTAGGAAAAGAAATAACATTTACATTAGTCTTTCTTAAACCTGCATAAGCCTAATAAAACACAACCTTCACAATATGGTTTTTTTCTACAATGCTGTTTAGCATGCTCCACAATAAGAGCGTGGTACTCATTAAACAATTTGTAATCCCTGCTAAGGTTTTTGTGGAAGAAATCCTGAGCATCCTCGTAATTAATTCTTTCACTCGAGAAAAAACCTAACCTATAAAATAATCTCTTAGTGTAAGCATCGACTACAAAAAAGGGTTTATTCAAAGCGTACAAGAGTATAGAATCAGCAGTTTCTAAACCAACACCCCAAACACTCAAGAGCTCTTCCCTACTTAGAGTATTCTTCTTAAAATCTTCCATGTGGGATAAAAAGAATCTTGTGAACTCCTTAATCTTCTTGGCTTTGGTGTTGAAGTAACCAGCAGGCCTTATCAGTTCTGCAAGTTTTTTAATATCAACACTTAAAACCTCCTCTGGAACCAATAAACCATTACTTTCTAGGTTAATAAGTGCTTTCTCAACATTCCTCCAAGCAGTGTTTTGAGTTAATATCGCACCAATAGAAATCTCAAACTTCTCATTCAGTGTTTTTTCCTTATGCTTGAATAGAGTATTATACTCTGAATGTTCATTACTGAGTATAGGCCACCAACCTTGCTCCCCATAAGTTTTCAAAAGTTTTTTATATACAATCATTAATTTTTCCTTAACATTCATAACACATCCACAACACTATTATTATAAAAACTTTTTCACGCGGGGGTTCCCGAGTGGTCAAAGGGGCATGGCTTAGGACCATGTGGCTTAGTGCCTCCCTGGGTTCGAATCCCAGCCCCCGCATTTGTTTATTTGTTTTCTTGTACGATCTTGTTGGAGTAGTTATCAAGGTTACTCGTGCTATCTCACGAAACAAAGTTCAGTAGGGTGAGTAAATCTAAATTTAAATTAAATCTTAGCTTGAATCGAATTAAGTTATATATAGGTTAGCATGCCCTTGTAAAGGGAAAGCTTTATAAAAAGAACAAAACACTTAATTATAGGGTGATAGTATGTTTTGGCTTTTTGTGATTATAATATTAATAGTGGCTTATGTTGTTTTAGCATACAACAGACTTGTAACGCTC
>CAZNLC010000080.1:0-3372 GCA_964573865.1 uncultured Methanosarcinales archaeon
TCTGATTGCTTGCCCTCAAACGCCAATTGGCAGCAAGGATTTCGGGGAATTTTTGAAAAACAGTCATCATCACCAGTCCAAGAACAAAAGCCAACAGAACTATAGTTAGAGAATTAAAGAGTAAAAAGCCGATTATTCCAAAAAAAACTATAAAGATTAGAGGGAAGAGTATTGAAAAACTAACAGCTCCTGTAGGGGTTATATTCAAGTGGCAAATATCTATAGCTTCTTGGAGTTCTCTCTCACGCTGCTTGTCAGGTTTTATCTTGAATATTCTCTCACTTAAATTACAAAGCCTCTCATAAAGTTTTTCTTTTTCTGGCTTCAACTCTGTCTTGAATTGAGCGTACTGTCTTGAAACAATATTAGGTTCTTCCTCAATAGCTAAGTTTGTTTTTAATTTATCCTTGTATTTTTGTACTAAAACTCTCATGTCATCTTCTGAGAAAACCATCACTAACAACCCCTACTAATGAATTTTTTACAAATGAATTTTTATAAACTTTTACCAGTAAAAACAAAAAATATTTATAAAACACTAAACTCTTCTATTTTGGGATATATTGGTCTCTAAAAGATTGATAATAAATAATAAAGTTTTGTGAGTATAAAATAGTAGTTAAACAATTGATAAAATGCCAGCACCACAAGCACGCGTAAGCTGCCCTCACGAGATAATAAGGGAGGGTGAGGACACAATCTTGAGAATAAATTGTTCTAAGTGCAATCTAGTTCCAAGTTTAGAAGATACTCCAATCTGCATGGCTTCTGTCATTACAAAACTTATTGAGAATAAGGATGTTACAAAGGTTGTCTTCTCACAAAAGAGGGATTATGAGTATGATTATAATCAGGTGCAAATGCTCTTAGAGATAGCTAATGTTTATAATAAGCTCGTGAAAGAAAAGGATTTAATAAGTTATCATGCATTATCGTCCGGACTTAAAAACACCAAGCTTGTCAATGTTTGGTACAACCAACTTCACAACATCATCTTCAACCTTCTAAAAAGCGACCCACTTGGAGCTTATGTTGAACTTAGGAGAATAAAGAGAGTTGAACAAATAGAAACAGATAGAAGTGTTGATGAAGACGAGATTAAAGCAAGGGAAAAGTACATCTCAATACTCAACTATTTGATAAAACTTCTTGAGAATACAAGGTTGATAACACTTGCAAAACCATACCTTGGAGGTTATATTCTTGGTAATAGAGACCTCTATAGAAAGTTTTTCAGTCCAATGATAAAACCAGATTTTATGTTCACAAAACTAATGGCTTCCTACCCAGAAAATGCAGAGGAACTTACAACTTACATTGTAGGTAGAAACACAGAAGTAACAATATTCAAACTCCCAGATTCAATACAAAACATGTATCACATGATGCCTCCAGAGTTTAAGCTTTTTGAGGAAAAATATGAACTTTTAGACACTGCAAGGAAGATAATAGCTGAGCATAAACCGAAGAAATCAGAATTTGTTGATCCTCACAGGATGAGACAAGTTTTCTACAATGTTGGTTATGATTTGATAGAAGAGCTTGCGAGTTATCAAAACCTAAAGTTGAAGGATTCTGAAATCACAGAATTAACACAGATACTCGTAAGATACACTGTTGGTTTTGGACTGATAGAGGTTTTACTTCAAGATGACAAGGTTCAAGATGTCACGATAAACAGTCCACTCGGACATATTCCAATATTTATAGTCCACCAGGATTTTGAGGATTGCATAACAAACATAATACCAACAGTCAGTGAAGCAGAATCTTGGGCTTCAAAGTTAAGAATGATGTCAGGTAGGCCATTAGATGAAGCGAATCCAATACTAGACACTGAGATTGAACTTCCAGGTGCAAAAGCAAGGGTCGCTGTTATTTCAGAACCGCTGAACCCAGTTGGTTTGGCTTATGCTTTCAGAAGACATCGTGACAAACCTTGGACTCTGCCCTTGTTCATAAAAAACAAGATGATAAACCCACTCGCAGCTGGAATACTAAGCTTTTTAGTGGATGGTTCAAGAACAATATTAGTTGCTGGAACTCGTTCAGCAGGAAAGACCTCATTATTAGGTTCTCTAATGACTGAAATAATGCGTAAGTATAGGATTATAACAATAGAGGATACTTTAGAACTGCCTGTTTCTGCATTGAGGAACTTAGGATTCAACATACAACCTATGAAGGTTGCGAGTGCCATGACAAAGGGTACTTCAGAGGTTCCTGCTGACGAAGGCATAAGAACAACTCTTAGAATGGGAGATTCTTGCTTGATTATTGGAGAAGTTAGGAGTACAGAAGCAAGAGCCTTGTACGAGGCAATGAGAGTCGGCGCTCTAGCACATGTTGTTGCTGGAACAATACACGGTGACTCACCGTATGGAGTTTATGACAGAGTTGTTAATGATTTAAAGGTTCCGAAAACAAGTTTTAAAGCAACTGATATAATTATCGTTGCCAATCCAATAAGAAGCCCTGATGGTCTACACAGGTGGAGGAGGGTTACTCAAATAACTGAAGTTAGGAAGTTTTGGGAGGAGGACCCTCTACTAGAGAATGGTTTTGTAGACTTAATGAAATATAACGCAAAAAAGGACGAGTTGGAACTAACACCTGATTTACAACACGGTGATTCTGATATAATAAAAGCAATTGCTGGTAATGTTAAGGAATGGGCTGGAAATTGGGACGCTGTTTGGGAGAACATAAAACTAAGGGCAAGAATCAAAGAATTAATAGTTGAGTATGCTGACAAGATTAAGAAACCGCAGCTCTTAGAAGCAAAACATGTCATTCAATGCAATGACCAATTCCACAGGGTATCTGATAGGGTTAAGGAAGAAATCGGTGCTTTAGATAGTAAGAGAATACTCTTTGAATGGGAACAGTGGTTCAAAAGATACATAAAGAGGAATACAATAAACGGTAGTTTAAAATAAAAGTAAGCATTAAAAGTAAACACCAATACTAAAAGTGATTAAAATGAACCCTTTGAACACTCAAAAAAAGGATGCGAAGGATGAAAAGTTAAAACAAGAATCACCTGTTAGTGTGGCTCCTGACTTGTCAAATACAGTTAGAAGGTTAAGAATGCTTGAGGAGCGTCACACAAAAACACAGAATAGAATAAGATTATTAGAAGAGAACATGCTCAATTCCAACAAGAAGATAAATGTTGAATTAAAAACACTGAGCTCTGAGATTGATGAGATAAAGAGAGATATTGCTGAGATTAAGGATAGGATACTCTTAATTGTTAGAGAGTTAAAACTCTGTGCAAAACACGAAGAGGTTAATGTTCTTAAGAAGTATGTTGAACTTTGGGAACCACTGCACTTTGTCACAAGGGAAGAAGTTGAAAAGATGATAAAA
>CAZNLC010000081.1:0-3361 GCA_964573865.1 uncultured Methanosarcinales archaeon
CTTTTTCCTCACTCATTTTCTCTTCCTTTTTCTTCTCTTCCTTTTTCTCTTCCTTCTTCTCCTCTCCACCCTTCTCTTGAGGAGCTGCTGCTTGAACTGTCTGTGCCTTTGAAATCACTTCATCAATATTCACTCCTTCCAATGAAGCAACCAATGCTTTTATCCTTGCAGTGTCTGGTGTTACACCAGCAGCTTCTAAAACCTTCTTTACAGATTCCTCGTCGATCTTCTTTCCAGCTTTGTGCAATAACATTGCTGCGTAGACATACTCCATTTTGACAACCTCCACAAATTTTTGTCATGATTTTTTATGATTCTATAACATTACCTATTTTTATTGCTTAATAACCTCTGACAAAGCCTTTGCTTGTGATTCAGCTTTTGAAAGCTCTTCACCAACTGTTTCTTTTGTCAGTATTCCAGCTTCTAAAGCGAGTGTCTTTGCTTGTAGAGATGCTTTACTTATCAACAACTCAACTGTTTCTTTAGTCAAATAACCAATCTCAACAGCCAAATTGAATGTTTCTACAAATGCTCTTCTTAACATACCAACTGTTTTTTCAGTGCTTATCTTAAGCACTTCTCCAGTGAATATCTCACCGTTATCATAAGCAGCTATTATTTCTAACCCAATTCTCATTGGTTTAATGTCTAACCTTGAGAGAACGCTTGCAACCTTTGGACTAACAACTTCCCCTTTCTTCACAACAACCTTGTCCTCTTTTATTGCTATTTTTCCATCCTCAATACCTGCTTTTATTCCAACAGAACTTAACTCGCTGATAAGCGGTCCTGGTGGAAAACTCGTTTTTCCCTTGTGAACAACAATGTCATCAGGAGCAACTTGTCCTGCTTTTGCAGGTGCGAAGGAAACATTTTCTTCTAGTATTTTGTTAAGCTTGAACGGGTCTTCTTTTGATAATATTAGAGCAGGCATTCCTTTGAGATAATCTGCGAGTTTCTCAATATTCTTTTTCTCAGATTTTAACTCCTCAAAAGCTCTCTTCATCAGGGTCTTCTTCGTCATCCTTATAAGCACTTTTCCCCTAAGCAAACTTCTCATTTTTTGAAGTTGTGGAGCAGGAATATTGTTCATATCTGTGATGCTAATTATAGGGTACTCTCTCAACAACTTTGTTATTTCTGAAAGTTCCTTTTTCTTCTTCTCTGAAACATGAGCAGCACTCATTTTAAACCACCCTTACAGGTTTACTCATAGTCAATTTTAGTATAACACTTTTTACATTATTCTTACCATTTGGTAAGTGGTGCACAACAGCTTCATAAACGCTCATTATATTCTCAATTAAATCCTCATCTTTCATGGATTCTGTACCAACCCTAACCTGCACCATTGGTTTTTTCTTTATTGAGATTTTTATTGTATTTTTAAGCTTACTAACAATCTGCTTTAAGGATGCTTTCGGTGGGAAAATACTGCCTGCTTTTGGGTTTGGCATCTTACCACGAGGTGCTAGGAACTTACCAAATGATGAAGCAACTGCAGGCATAATATTCGCTTGTGCTATGAAATAATCAAAATTCCTAGCGAGTTTCTTAGCAAGTCTTGGATTCTTAGCGTAGTCCTCAAACTCAGTGTTTAAGATTACCTTGTCACAGTACTTTTTGGCTTCTTCTAGTGTTTCAGGTCCTGTTAAAGCGCAAACCTTAACATTCTTATTAATGCCTTTTGGTAGGGTTATAAAGAATTCCTTTTGATTCTCTGTTTTCTTCAAATCAAGGTTTTTAAGAACTATTATTAAATCAACACTCTGGTTAAAGTTTCTCTTCTTTGACTTCCTCAACTCTTCCAAAGCTTTCGATAATTTTTCTTTATCCATTTTTACCCTCCTACTCTAAAGGTAGTTCAGCGGGTGAACTTATTCTTAAGGGTCTTTGTAGGTTATTTATAAAAGTTTTGTTTTTCCAAAGGGATTTTAAAAGTTTTAGTTCATATTACTGAATTTATTACAAGACTAAATATTTGCTTTTAATGCTCTATTTAAGCGATCTTTAGCCCATTAATTGTTTTTCTCTCTGGTTGGAGAAGAACTACCTCACCATTATTTAGCACAACCCCAAGAACCAAACACTCTGACATAAAATTAGCAATCTGTTTTTTTGGGAAGTTAACAACTGCAATAATTTGCTTTCCAACGAGCTCTTCCTTCTTATAAAGCTTTGTTATTTGAGCACTGCTCTGTTTTACTCCTAAACTGCCAAAATCAATCTTTAACTTATAAGCTGGTTTTTTAGCTTCTGGAAAATCATCAACACTTATTATTGTTCCAACTCTCATATCAATCTTGCTGAAGTCTTCCCAAGAGATTTCACCCATAGAACCACCTTATTCCTCACTAAAAATCTCAGCTTGAAATTTGTAAATCCTATTGTTCAAGTCCTTCCAAGCGTTGCTTGGCAACATTGCTTTTTGACAGAGCATTCTTAGAGCGCCCTCAACATCCACATTATATTCTGTAAAAACTTGCGGCAGTAATAATCCAGAACCATGAACACTCTCTATTATAAGTCCGTCCTCGCCAATCTTTATCTTTTTAAGATAATCCTCTGGCTTATCAACCTTTATTAGCTCTGGAACTGTCAGGACAGAAATCTCTATCTTAACCTCATTGAGTTCATCCTCTCTCAGAGGAAAAAACCTCGGGTCTTCAAAAGCAGCACTCCTCGCAGCATTAATAATCGCTTGCCATAATGGCAGAACAGGTCTTGGAAAACCAATGCAACCTCTAAGCTCACCATGCTTTGTCAGTGTTACAAAAACACCTTGTCTTTTAGAGTATTTCTTCTTTATCTCATTACTAACTTTTACATCCTGGTTTTTGAACACACTCTCAATAGAATTTCTTGCTAGTTCAAGGAGTTTTTTACGATCGCTCTGTGGAATCATAATCCAGAAGAAAGGGTTATTTTATTTAAAGATTTCCAAATTATTTTTTAACAGCTTTCTCAAAAGCCCTTGAAAAGGATTCGTTGAGCTTTAAAACTGACTTCGCAGCCTTGACAAGAGCTTCTCTTGGAGTTTCAGAACCATCAGTTTCCACTAACATCCTCGGAAGCTTAACAAGAGGATGCCCCATCCTATAAACTGCTGTTTTAACATGAGAATCCTCCCAAAGAACTTCCCTGAGAATATTACACAAGGTGTGATTCTCACCTTCAATCTCAAACTCAATCCTCTTTTTTGTTTCATCAAGAATCTTTATCTTCATGATTATCACAAAACACGGATAATAGAGGATGTTTATAAATATTTCTTTTTGACTCTCATAATATATTATTAATGAAATTAAAAAACAAAATAAAAATAAGATTTAGAAACGAAATGTTATTAAACACTTAG
>CAZNLC010000082.1:0-3313 GCA_964573865.1 uncultured Methanosarcinales archaeon
AAAATGCGATCCTTATACCAAATTTGCATTTTCAAAACATGTGCAATCAAACAATCTTTTTCTCAGCTCAGCTTCGAAAAAGCCTTGACTGAAAACAGAACACTAAGTGCTATACCCACATGCTTCACTAAACTTTGCTTTGTGAGATAGCACGAGTAACCCTAATACTTACTCACACATCACATAACTAATACCTGCAAATTAAGTGCGGGGGATGGGATTTGAACCCACGAACCCACTGAGGGACAGGATCTTAAGTCCTGCGCATTTGACCAGGCTTTGCTACCCCCGCAATGATTAAACTGATAGAGTAATCTTAGCCTTTATTTTAAAATTTTTGGTTTTTTATCATAGGAAGATTTATAATTTTTGATAATACCACCAAGAGTATGTATGTTTTAAAAGACAAGCCAGAGGATTTTTTTGTCAGGGAGAAAGTGGACTTAAAAGTGAAGAGTAAGGGAAAGTACTCTTTATACTTGTTGAGGAAAAAGAATTGTTCAACTCAAGAAGCGATTTCTATAATAAGGGAAAGGTTCAAACTCAAGGCAAAGGATGTTGGGTTCGCTGGTTCTAAAGATAAAAAAGCAATTACCGAGCAGTTCATAACAATAAGAAGTTTTAAGGGTCTTGATAGGGACTTTGATTTTAAAGATTTTTCATTGAAGTTCTTAGGTTATTGTGATAAGAATTTGTTGTTTGGGAATTTAGTTGGTAATCATTTCAGAATTGTGTTGAGAAAACTTGACCGTAATGAGATTAATAAGATTAAAAGGTTTAATAGTAAGGAGGTTTTATTTGTAAATTATTTTGGAGAACAAAGATTTTCAAAGCATAATTGGATTGTTGGAAAATTGTTGCTCAAGAAAAGGTTTGAGGAAGCTGTAAAACTCATTTTAAAGTTTGGTATTAATGAAGAGGATGTTGAGAAATATTGGGATGAGAAGAGGATTTTACTTGATAAAACAAAGAACAGGTTTGAAAGAAACATTATAAAACACTTAATAAACCACAAAAATGACTTTGTTGGTGCATTGAGAACAATGCCTAAAGAACTATTATTGTTGTATGTGCATAGTTTCCAGAGTTTTGTGTTTAATAAAGCACTAGCAAGGATTGTTAGTGAGAATTGTAATAAAACCTGTGTTGTAAAACAAAACCCTTTCAATCTTGTATTTGCAGATCAGAGTGAACTCAAAAAATTGGGAAATGTTGAAATTCCACTTATTGGTTTTGGAAGTGAACTTAACAATTACACAGGTAATGTTGTAAGGGAAATCCTAGAAGAAGAATCACTCTGTAAGGAAGATTTTGTGATTAGAAGCATACCTGAAATAAGTTTGGAGGGTAGTTTTAGAAAAGCTGTTTCAAAGGCTGAGGAATTCTCATACAATCTTGAAAGTGAAGGCTCAGTTTATAAAGTTTTACTTGAGTTTTTTCTTAGGAAAGGTTCTTATGCAACAATCTTTATAAAACAATTAATAGAGTGTTAATGAAATTGTGTTTGAAAGGGAAAATTTTATATTTAAGTTGTTAAGAGTTGTCCTGTAGTGGATGTTAAGATGAGCGTTAAAGAAGAATATGTTAAATTAGCGAAGAAGTATAAGCTCCCAAGTTTTGAGGAGCTTGAGAAGAACTTCCAAATTAGTGAGATTGAGGATTCAAAATCAAGAAACTTGTTAATTAGTATTAGGAAAAAGATGTGTGAAAAATTGAATTATTTCATGGAGATTCTAAAGAATATTGTTCAGCCTGATTCTGACTCTGTGGTGTTGTATGAAGCGAGTGCTTTTAGTAAGGATGAAAAAGCACAAATATTTAATTTGTTTAAGAAGTTCATGTTAATAAAACGGGAATCACTAGGTTTAGACATTGAATCCTGCGATGAAGAAGAAGCTAAGTTTATAAGTAAACTTTACAATGAATGGAATGCCAACAAGAAATTCTTGTTGAATGTTGTTAAAAGAATGAAAGAGGCTTGGTTGAAAAATGGAAGTTCAAATGAACAACTCGGATATCTGGGTTAAAAAAATATTCATACTCGGACCTCAAGGTTCTGGTAAAGACACACAATCAGAATTATTATCTAAAAAACTTGGTATTCCTTACTTTTCTATGGGTGAATTGTTACGCCAAAGAGCCAAACAAAACGATGAGTTAGGGAGAAAAATTAAGGAATTATTAAGAACCGGTAATTTACTGCCACTGAACATTGTTGTCGAAATATTGCTTGAAAGGGTTGAGAAGGAGGATTGCAAGAAGGGTTTTATATTGAATGGTTACCCACGAAGTATTGAACAGTACAATGCAATAAAAGGAAAACTCGAGCCTGATGTTGTCATACTGATAAATGTTTCAGATAAAGTCAGTGTTGAAAGAATTTCGAAGAGAATGCAATGTCCGAAGTGTGGCAGGGTTTTCATAGTTGAGAACTACGACCCTGAAAACCCGCCTGTCTGTGATGTCTGTAAAGTTCCATTAATAAAAAGGGAGGATGATAAACCAGAAGCTATTAAGAGGAGATTAGAAATTTATCACAAAGAAACAAAGCCTGTGATCGATATTTATAGGAAACAAGGTGTTTTAGTTGAAGTTGATGGTGAAAAGACAATACAAGAAGTCTTCTCCGAGATTATGGCAAAACTTAGGGAATTCAAGAAGGATTAACAAGGATTAATCCCTTCTCAAACTCAACAACAGAAAACCTGCAATAATCAATAACAGAGCACTAACAAACTCTGAAATTATTATGCTATAACCAAATTCTAACAACAACTGCCTCCTAAAAATAAAGTAGAAAATCTCCTCCATAATCTTAAGTATTCCAAGTATTATTGAAAAATGACCAACCATATAAACAGAAAAGGGTGACATTATTGCAACACCCATAAGTATCAAAGCGAGAATCAAAAAAAAGATTGAGAAAACAAACTTTGAGTAGTAGAAGGGTGAATACTTAAGCTCGGCCATTTGAAAACCGCTTATTAAACTCAGAAGAGTAATAGCAAGTAGGATTATTAAAAGTCCAAAATTCATGTCAGAGTAAACCCTCATAATGATGATTATACTAAAATAGTATAAAAATTATTTTATACATTTCTTGATAACAAAAAATAAAAACATAAGATTTATAACCTAAAATTATGCTTCATCAAAAAAAGCGCTCGTAGCCTAGTCTGGAAGGGCAACAGCCTCCTATAGAGTTCAATGATAAAAAATTTTAACAAATAAAAAGAGAGTTAGTTGAGAACTCTGGAGCGAGCTGTAGGTCGAGGGTTCGAATCCCTCCGAGCGCGTCAGCGTGAGGAGACCA